>NZ_JBEXID010000043.1:0-59723 GCF_040608395.1 Streptomyces sp. NPDC005181 | reverse complement strand
AGCTGCGGGCCCCGCTCGTCGTCCGGTTCGGACCCCTCGGGGTCAGAGCCCTCCGGTGTAGAGAAGCCGGTTGGGCGAACGCGCGCCCAGGAACGACAGGATGTTCATGGTGGACTTGTCGGAGAGCCAGCGGGCGACGGTGTTAGGCGTGGCGCTCGGGTACTTCTGCCTGTAGAGGGCGGCGACACCGGCAACATGTGGGCTGGCCATGGAGGTTCCGCTCATGGCCACCGAACCTCCGCCGAGCCTGGCCGAGACGATGGCCATGCCCGGGGCGTACATCGACACGCACGAGCCGTAGTTGCTGAAGCTCGTCTCCCGGTCCTTGGCGTCAGTGGCCCCGACGGTGACCGCCTGGACCGCGCGCGCCGGAGAGACACTGCAGGCGTCCATCGCGCTGTTCCCGGCCGCGACGACAGGCAGGACCCCCTTGGCAGCGACGGCGTTGACGGCGTTGTCGATCGACGTGGACGCGGGGCCGCCGAGGGAGGCGTTCAGCACCGCGTTCGGCTTGGCATGCTTGGCGACCCAGTCCAAGCCGGCCAGGAACCCGGAGCCGGTGCCGCTGCCCTTGCAGTCGAGAACGCGCACGGCGACGAGGGAGACGGAGCGGGCGACGCCGTAGGTCGCGCCGCCGACCGTGCCCGCCACATGGGTGCCGTGGCCGTTGCAGTCCTTACCGAACCGGCCGTCGACGACGGCGTCGAATCCGATGGTGGCGCGCCCGCCGAACTGACTGTGCTTGGTGTCGATTCCGGTGTCGACGATGTACGCCGTGACCCCCTTGCCGGTGGCCACCGTCTTGAACGCGTTGTCGAGCGGGAGCTTGCGCTGGTCGATCCGGTCCAGTCCCCAGCTCGCGGCCGTGACCGCGAAGCGTGACGCTGCGCGCGGGGCAGCCACGGCCGGCTCGTCCACCGTGACCACGGAGTCCTCCTCGACCGCCGCGACACCGGGTGACAGCAGGACCCTGGTCAGCTGAGCGGGGCTGAGCACGGCGGCAAAGCCGCGCATGACGCGGTCGTACGTGTACAGGGGCTTCACGTCGGACTGCTGCGTGACGGAGGATGTGGAGTACTCCGAGTCGAGGGTGACGATGTACTGACCGGGGACGGCCCGCGCGGAATGTTCCACCACCACGCCGCCGTCACTCGAACCGGCAGCGGCGTGCGTGCCGCTGATCAGCGGTACGAGCAGCAGAAGGGCAGCCGACGCCCAGCGTGTAGGTAAACGCATGCATGACTCCTTGAGTGCCTGGATCGGGCGTGGACAGGAGCGGACGGGACAGGATCCGCGACGCGCCACCATCTGTCCTTCGTCCAGGACCCGCTTCCGCCTTGAGCATGATCAGCCGGACGGCGCAGCTCCTCGCGCAGGCATATGCGGGCATCGGTGTTGCGCCGGAAGGCACGCAGGGTGAGCTCTTCGGCAGAGATCTCGCGGGCCTTCGCCGGAAGCGGCAAGCCGATGCCGGGCGAGTTCGGACCGGGCCCGTTGCGTCTCCCCGTGCGCGGTGAGCTGCTCGCATCGTGGGCGAACCCATGCCGCAACCGTCGCGGATCTCCTTATCAATAGAATCGGGGCTGCTCTTCCCGTCATTAACGCTTCCTCACGGCGTTCGTCAGGTGAATGGATGACCCGACCGGTGCATCAGCCCATCGAGTTCGACCCGGAGGACGGTGCCCGGGGTGCGCTGCCGTCGTGGCCTGCCCGGATTCCCGCCGTGTGGATCGTGGACGCCGTGCGGCACGGTGATCGCGCGGAGCAGCTCGCCCCCGGGATCCTCGACGCCGGAGAACAGCGGCGCGCCGAGAGCTTTGTCGCGTCGGCCGACCGCCGCTGCTACGTCGCGGCCCATGTGGCGCTGCGGATGCTGCTGGGTGCCCGGCTGGGCGTCGAACCCCGCGACGTACGGATGGTCCGCGAGTCGTGCCCGTCCTGCGGTGGTCCGCACGGCCGGCCCGCGACCGACGGCGGGGTGCACTTCTCGCTCTCGCACAGCCGGGACCTGTCGCTGCTGGCGTTCGCCGCCGTGCCGCTGGGCGTCGATGTGGAAGCCGTACCGGGCAGGAAAGCCGCGGCGGAGGTCGGAGCGATGCTGCATCCGGCGGAGTCCCGGGAGCTGGCGGTGCTCCCCGAGGCGGACCGGCCCGTCGCGTTCGCCCGGGCCTGGACGCGCAAGGAGGCGTATCTCAAGGGCGAGGGCATCGGGCTGGCCCGCGATCTCTCCCTCGACCATCTGGGCACCGGGCCCGTGCCGCGGCCGGGCCCGGCGGGCTGGACGGTCGGCGATGTGCTGGTTCCGGCGGGCTATGCGGCTGCGGTGGCCGTCCGCACGGCGGGGCAGCCGTCGGCCGGGGACGGCCACCGGCGAAAATGATCCGGCGGGCAGAGCATGACGACCGACCGATACGGAGGAGTGGGCAGATGCCGCACGAACGAGCGGGGCAGCAGGCGCGGCCGGAGGACCTCACCGATGTGGCACGGCTGGTGACGGCGTATTACACGCTGCACCCCGATCCGGCCGAGCCGGACCAGCGGGTCGCGTTCGGCACCTCCGGCCACCGCGGTTCATCGAAGGCCACCGCATTCAACGAGGACCACATCGCCGCCACCAGCCAGGCCATCAGCGAGTACCGGGCCCGGCAGGGCACGGACGGGCCGCTGTTCCTCGGGGCGGACACCCATGCGCTGTCGGAGCCTGCGCGGGTCACCGCCATCGAGGTGTTCGCCGCCAATGACGTGACGGTGCTGATCGACTCCGCCGACGGCTACACCCCCACCCCGGCGGTGTCGCACGCGATCCTCACCCACAACCGGGGCCGTACGTCGGGTCTCGCCGACGGTGTGGTGGTCACGCCGTCCCACAATCCGCCCGGCGACGGCGGGTTCAAGTACAACCCGCCGAACGGCGGCCCGGCCGGGTCCGAGGCGACCGGCTGGATCCAGGAGCGGGCCAACGAGATCATCGCGGCCGGCATGAAGGACGTGCAGCGGCTGCCGTACGTCCGCGCGCTGGCGGCGCCGACCACCTCGACGTACGACTTCCTCGGCAGCTATGTGGCGGATCTGCCGTCCGTGCTCGACCTCGACGTGATCCGTGCCGCCGGTGTACGGATCGGCGCGGACCCGCTGGGTGGCGCATCGGTCGCGTACTGGGGCCGCATCGCCGAACAGCACCGGCTCGATCTGACCGTCGTCAATCCACTGACCGACCCCACCTGGCGGTTCATGTCCCTGGACTGGGACGGCAGGATCCGGATGGACTGTTCCTCGCCGTACGCGATGGCGTCGCTGATCGAACAGCGCGACCGGTATCAGATCGCCACCGGCAACGACGCGGATGCCGACCGGCACGGCATCGTCACCCCGGACGCCGGGCTGATGAACCCCAACCACTACCTCTCGGTAGCCATCAACTACCTGTTCGCACACCGCGCACAGTGGCCGGCCGCGGCGGGCATCGGCAAGACGCTGGTGTCTTCGGGGATGATCGACCGGGTCGCCGCCGATCTCGGGCGGCAGTTGGTGGAGGTGCCCGTCGGCTTCAAGTGGTTCGTGGACGGTCTGGTCGACGGGTCGTTCGGGTTCGGCGGCGAGGAGTCGGCCGGTGCGTCGTTCCTTCGCCGTGACGGTTCGGTCTGGACGACCGACAAGGACGGCATCATCCTGGCGCTGCTGGCGTCGGAGATCCTCGCGGTGACGGAGAAGTCTCCATCGGAGCAGTACGCGGCGCTCACCGCGCGCTTCGGTGAGCCCGCGTACGCCCGTATCGACGCCCCCGCCGATCGTGAGCAGAAGGCGGTACTCGCCAAGCTCTCGCCGGAGCAGGTCACGGCCGACACGCTGGCCGGCGAACCGGTCACGGCGGTGCTCACCTCGGCTCCGGGCAACGGCGCACCGATCGGCGGGATCAAGGTGACCACGGAGAACGCCTGGTTCGCCGCGCGTCCCTCGGGCACCGAGGACGTCTACAAGATCTATGCCGAGTCGTTCCTGGGCTCCGATCACCTCGGCCGGGTGCAGGACGAGGCCAGGGCGGTCGTCTCGGCGGCCCTGGGCGCCTGAGTCCGGTCAGGAAGCCGCCTCCCGTGACCTCGGCCGTCGCGGGAGGCGGCTCTTCAGTGACGGGAGTACGTGCCGCGGTATCCGGAAGCGTCGGCAGTGACCCACAAGCAGATAAAGGGACCAATAGATAGAATTCGAGCATGGTAGAGCGGCCTGCCGCGCCGACTGCGCCCGAACTTGTGCTCGAAACCGATGCAGGACCCACGGTGATGAGTCCGAGCCGGGATTACCACGTCGGCCGCGACCCCCTGAGCGACATCGTCATCGACGATGTCCGGGTGTCGTGGCACCATGCGGTGCTCCGGCCGGTGGCCGACCACTGGTCCCTGGAGGACGAGAACAGCACGAACGGTACGTACACCGGGGGCAAGCGCATCCATGAGTCGGGTGTGGGCCCCGGCAGCGTCATCCGGTTCGGTCATCCCGCGGACGGGCCGTGCGCCGTTCTGGTCGGCCAGGAACCGCCGGCCCCCGCGCTGCATCCGGCCGACCGGCCGACCGCCGTCTCCATGCCCGCGGCCACCGGCACGTTCCGGCAGCCGACCACCGTGCGCCCACGGCCTGTCCATACCGTGCGCATCGGCCGCAGCCCCGACAACGACCTCGTCGTCGACGACCTGACCGTCTCCCACCGGCACGCCGAACTGCGGGCTCATCCGGACAGCACGTACGAGATCGTCGACCTCGGCTCGCACAACGGCACGTTTCTCAACGGCCAGATGGTCGGCCGCGCCCCGGTCGCCGCCGGTGACATCGTCGGCATCGGTCACTCCGAGTTCTCTCTGGTCGGCGACGTGCTGCAGGAGTTCGTCGACACCGGTGAGGTCTCGCTCGATGTGCAGGACCTGGCGGTCACCGTGGACCGGGGCCGCAAGAGTCTGCTCGACCATGTCTCCTTCCCGGTGGGCGAGAAGTGTCTGCTCGGCGTGGTGGGTCCGAGCGGTTCCGGTAAGTCCACCCTGCTCAACGCACTGACCGGTCTCCGCCCGGCCGACGAGGGCAGCGTCCTCTACGACGGCCGCGACCTCTACCACGACTACGCCGAGCTGCGTCATCGCATCGGGCTCGTCCCGCAGGACGACATCCTGCACTCCCAGCTGACCGTGCGCCGCGCCCTCGGGTACGCCGCCGAGCTCCGTTTCCCGCACGACACCGACCCGTCCGAACGCCGGGCCCGGGTCACCGAAGTGATCCGTGAGCTGGGTCTGGAAAAGCGGACGGAGCAGCCGATCCACAGCCTCTCCGGCGGCCAGCGCAAGCGCGTAAGCGTCGCGCTGGAGCTGCTGACGAAGCCCTCGCTGCTCTTTCTCGACGAGCCGACCTCGGGGCTCGACCCCGGCATGGACCGCTCGGTCATGCATATGCTCCGGGGGCTCGCCGACGACGGACGTACGGTCATCGTCGTCACGCACAGTGTGCTCAGCCTCGATGCCTGCGACCGGCTGCTGGTCCTCGCCCCCGGCGGGAAGATCGCCTACTACGGGCCGCCGGACGACGCGCTCCCCTTCCTCGGGTTCGAGCAGTGGCCCGAGGCGTTCGAGGCGTTCGAGAACGACCGGGACCGGGATTGGTCGGCGGAGTTCCTCTCGTCCCCGTTCCACCGGCAGTACATCGCGAACTCCACCGCGCAGCCCCGGCTGCCGCACGCCGCGGTCGCCCCGGTCGCGCCGCCGCCGAAGACCCGGAGCGGGGGCGCCCAGCTGCGGACGCTCGTCCGCCGGTACGCCGCCGCGCTGAGCGCCGACCGGACCTTCCTGGCCATCATGATCGCGCTGCCGTTCGTGATGGGCGCGATGACCCGGGCGCTGGCCGGCAGCCGGCTGACCCAGGACACGGCGATCAACGCGCTGCTGATCCTCTGTGTGGGCGGCGTGCTGACCGGCGCTGCCAATGCCGTACGGGAACTGGTCAAGGAGCGGGCGATCTATCAACGGGAGCGGGCCGTCGGGCTGTCCAGATCGGCGTATCTGATGTCCAAAGTGGTTGTCCTGGGCACCATTACGGTGCTGCAGGCCGTGGTGCTGACCCTGGTCGGTCTGGTGGGCGTCGATCTGAACGCCCCGGGCGGCAAGGGCGTTCTCCTGCCACCGCTGGCCGAAATCACGCTGGCCGTGGCGATGTTGTCGTTCACGGCGATGATGCTCGGTCTGCTCGTCTCCGCGCTGGTGCGCAAGGAGGAGGTCACCATGCCGCTGCTGGTCCTCCTAGCCATCGTCCAGGTCGTGTTCTGCGGTGCGCTGCTGAAGCTGCACGGGGTGCCCGGGTTGGAGCAGCTGGCGTGGCTGGTGCCCTCCCGGTGGGCGCTCGCGGCGATGGGCGGGACCATCGGGCTCGGCAGGATCGTGCCGGGAAAGGTGAGCTCGGATCCGCTGTTCGAGCACTCCGCGGCGGCGTGGCTGCTGAACATGGGGATGCTGGTGGTGCTGTCGGTCGTCCTCGGACTGGCGGTGGCGCGGCTGCTCCGCCGGCACGAGCCCGTCATCATGCGGAAGTAACGGAGGCGGGAGCCCATGGCGACACCGGAGTTCCGCCCCACACACGTAGTCCCCCCGGACGGGATGTCCGCCTGGGAAGCACCCGACGTGTCCCGGCCGGCCGAGCCGCTCGACCCGCTGCTTCCCGTCCAGCTGCTCGGCCGGCGTGGCGACTGGGGGCAGATCCTCTGTGCGAACGGCTGGTCGGCATGGGTCGACGGCCGACTGCTCGTCTCCGTACCGCACGGCCCGCCGGGACCCGGACAGCCGCTCGCACGCGCCGCGGACCCCCGGCCGCTGATGGCACGGGTCCAGGAGTCACTGACCCAGTACCGGCGCGCCTCGGAGGAGCTGGCCGAGGGACGGATCGACGGGGAGACCTTCCGCCGTCGTACCCAGGGGCTGCGGGTGGGCATGGTGGTCGACGGCGAGGCGGTGTGGCTGTACGACGCCGAGCACGAGCGCTGGGTGTACTGCGACGGGACACGGCTCAGTACCTACGCGGCCCCGGCCGGTCCGGGCCGCCCGGGCACGGCCCCCGCGGACCCCGATACCGACGAGGTCCGCGCACCGGAGCCTGAGCCGACGCAGATCGTCGACCCCGCGCAGGTGGCCGCGTACCGCCCGGCGGATCCCGTCGATGCCGAGCCGACGCAGATCCTGCGGTCCGCCGACGAGCCCGGGGCGGACAGCGCGCATCCGCCCACCCGGACGGGTGACGCATGATGTCCTCCGCCGCCGCACCGGGCCCCCCGCACTCCCCCGACCCGCGGCAGGACACGGCGCTGCCAGTGGGCCGGCCGTCCGATCTGCTCGGCAGACAGATCGCGGGCTACCTGGTGGAGAGTGAGATCGGCCGCGGCGGCATGGCGGTCGTGTACCGCGCCAGGGATCTGCGGCTGGACCGGACGGTCGCGCTCAAGCTGCTGGCCCCCGAACTCGCCCGCAACGACACCTTCAGGAAGCGGTTCACCCATGAGTCGAGGGTGGCCGCCGCGATCGACCATCCGCATATCGTGCCGGTCTTCGAGGCCGGGGAGACCGAGGGCATCCTCTACATCGCGATGCGTTACGTCGCCGGGCAGGACCTGCGCGCGCTCATCGACCGCCGAGGGCCGCTGCAGATCGCGGCAGCGGTCCGGATCGCCGCGCAGGTGGCCTCCGCGCTCGACGCCGCACACGACCACGATCTGGTGCACCGGGACGTCAAACCCGGCAACATCCTGGTTGCCGCGGGCACGGACAGCGACCACCCGGAGCATGTGTACCTCACGGACTTCGGGCTGACGAAGAAGTCGCTGTCGCTGACCGGATTCACCTCGGTGGGCCAGTTCGTCGGCACGCTGGACTATGTGGCGCCCGAGCAGATCTCCGGCCGCCCGGTGGACGGCCGGTGCGATGTCTACAGCCTGGCCTGTGTGGTGTTCGAGACGATGGCCGGAGTTCCGCCGTTTCAGCGGGACGACGACATGGCGCTGTTGTGGGCCCATCAGTTCGATCCGCCGCCGCCGCTGACCGGCCGGCGGCCCGGTCTCCCGCCCGCGATCGACGACGTACTGGCGAAGGCCCTGGCGAAGAGCCCTGACGACCGGTACGACTCCTGTCTGCAGTTCGTGGCCGCGCTGCGCTCGGCGGCGCGGAGCACGGTGCGGGAGGACCATCCCCTGACGCAGGTGGACCGGCGCATCGGTGCATGGGCCACCGGACCCGAACCACCGCCCGCGCCGCCGCAGTGGGCGCTTCCCGTGTTCCCGGGGCTCGTACGGTAGCCGGTGGTCGCGCCCGTCTCAGCTGTCCGCCGGCACTTCCCCGCGCCGCTCGACCCTGGAGGCGAGCAGGCTGCCGAGGAAACCGGTGACCAGGCCCCAGAGGGCGGCTACAGCGAGTGCGGACCACAGCCGAGGACGCAGCGTCACCTCCCCGCCGAGGCCGCCGCCGAGGTCTCCGATGCCGAGCAGCGACAGGCCGTAGTGCGCGGAGACCCTGGCAAGGAGACAGATGGCCAGCACGGTGAGGACGAGCGCCACCGCCATGTGTACGGCATGCTGCCAGGGCCGCATCCCGGCCGGTGAGCGGACCGCCATGAGGAACGCGGCGGCGACGGTCAGGACCGCGGCGGCGACAACCAGCCACCACGCCCGTCCGTCCTGCTCGGCAAGCGTGGCGACATTGACGGTGGAGATGTCCGGCGTACGCAGTACCGAGTCGAGCACCTGCGGCATCGGCAGCCCGAAGGGGCCGTCCACCTTCCCCTCCCAGGACGCGCCGAGCCCCAGCGTGTAGCCGAGCCACACGAGGTTCGGCAACCCCAGGAGGATCACGGCGAACGTCTCGGACGGGTGCCCCCGGACAGCCAGGACGACGAGTGCGACGACCAGACCCACGACGACGTACCCGAGCAGCAGCGCCACCATCGCGTACGCGGCCGGGCGCACCGACTCCTGGAAGCGCACCAGGCGGCCCGGGAGCGGGGCACTGCGCGAGACGACGAGGGCCAGGACGAGGATGCCCGCCAGCCAGATCAGTCCGAGCACCAGGGTGAGGGGGACATCGGTCCGGAACCCGACCTTCGGGGCGACGCCCAGCAGGTCCGCGATGGCCGCGTCCGTCGCGTCCCGCACAGGAATGTCGAAGCTCGCCCTGGCCAGGACCGACAGCCCGATGAGGACCAGCGCCCACAGCACCGCCACCCGGGCGGCCCAGCCTGCCAGTTCGCGCGTGCCCGCGACGGCCCTGTGGCGCAGCGGCCGCAGAAATCCGGCGGCGATCACCAGGGCGCCGGCCAAGGTCACCGACAGCGGAAGCACCGAGAACTCCGCCTGGGTTCTGGCGAGGTCCCCCGCGCTGCCCGAGAGCTCGACGGATCCGCCTGCCGCCATGACGACGACGGCCGCGACGACGCGCACGAAGCCGCTGCCGGGCAGGCCGGTGGCGCCCGCCGCCCAGAGGCCGAGGGCGGCCGCGGCAACCATGACCACCAGCCCGGCAAGCACCACCAGGAGCGCGTCACCCCAGCCGTGCGCGGGGCGCGGCGCACGGCTGCGGTCGCTGGATGCCTGTTGGCTCACGCTGCCACGCTAGGCAGACGCGGGGCGGAGCGCTCCCTGGAAGGGGCCGACAGCGTCAGCTTGCGGGCCGTGCGGTCCGCGCGCACACAATGAGCACATAGGGGATGAAAGGGGGACTGATCCTTACGTGGGGAAGAAGAGGCCGTGAGCAGCCAACCGCCGTCGTCCGACCGCCCGACAGGACCCCCTACCGGCCCGCTCTCGGGCCCCACGCAACCGGCGTCCGTGCCGCCACCGCCCGGCGCCGCGTCCGGCTCCTCCGGCGGGCCGCCCAGCAGCGGCGGACCCGGCCGCCCTTCCGGGCCCGGCGGGCCGAGCGGGTCCGGGGGCGGCCCCGGCCGCCCGTGGTGGCAGTCCGTACCCAAGGTGGCGGCTGTCGCAGCCGTGATCGTCGCCGCGGTGGTACTGGCCGTCGTCTTCACCCGCCCCGACGGCGGTTCGACGGCGCGCGGCGAGATCTTCCTGCAGCCGGCGGGCTCGCCCGGCCAGGACCCGTTCACCGACTCGACGGCGCGCAGCAGCGCCCCGGCGACGCCGGCCACGGCGCCCACGCCGACCAGGACCGGGGCCAACGTCACGCAGGGCGTGGACGGCTCGACCCCCGGCCTGTACGGCGGGACTCGTAAGGTCGCCAGTTGCGACGTGGAGAAGCAGATCGAGGCGCTGACGGCCGAACCGGACAAGAACAATGCCTTCGCCGGGGTCCTGGGGATCGATCCGGCCGACGTCCCCGCCTATCTGCGGGGGCTGACCCCCGTCCAGTTGCGGTTGGACACACGGGTCACCAACCACGGGTTCCGGGACGGCTCCGCCACCAGCTATCAAGCGGTGCTTCAGGCCGGTACGGCCGTGCTCGTGGACGACCGCGGCGTACCGCGGGTGCGCTGCGCGTGCGGCAATCCGCTGCTGGAGCCGGTTCCGTTGAAGGGCAGTCCCGAGGTGAAGGGCGAGCCCTGGCCCGGGTACCGTCCCTCGAACGTCGTGGTGGTGGAGCCCGCGCCGCGCGTGGTGAAGAAGTTCGTCATGTACGACCCGAAGAGCGGCGACTGGTTCGCCCGCGATGCGGGTGACACCGGCGGCAGCGACAAGAAGACGAAGCCGCCGGCCGAGCACACGCCGTCGCCATGCCCGTCGGCCCCCGAGGGGACGTCCGCCGAGCCGTGTCCGCCGGCCTCGGACACAGCGAAGTCCCCGACCCCCGAATCCGTCTCGCCGCAGCCCCCGGCCCCCGGATCTCCGACCCCCGAGTCCCCGTCCACCGAGTCCCCGTCCGCTGAACCGTCCGGGCCGCAGCCCCCGCCTTCCCCGGAGCAGCCTTCCAGCGCGCCGCCCGTCATCGAGTCGCCGGCGTCCCGGTCGGCCCCGGAGCCGCCTCCCGGGCCCGTGATGCCGGAGACCTCCGCGGTGGCCCAGGTCTCCGGGAACGCGTCCCCGGCCGGTTCCTCGTCCGCCTGAGCGGCGCCGGTGACCCGTGGACGTTGCCGTGCCGGGCGCCCGGCACGGCATCCACGCAGCGGCACCGACGTCTGCGCGCACGCGAACGGCCTGCCGGAACGGAGGACCGTCCCGGCAGGCCGCCTTGGATCACGTGCCACTCACACGGAGTTCAGCGGCTGAGCGCTGTCACTTCCCGTAGTACGCGTTGTAGATCGACACGGACGACTTGTTGCCCTTCTTGTCCGTGACATTGGCCTTGTAGGAGATCGACTTCCCCTTGGCCGGGTTCTTCACCGAGATCTTGCCCGACTTGACGGTGACCTTCTTCCAGGTCGTACCGGCGTTGTAACTGACGTATACCGTCAGCGTCTTGAGGTTCTTCCCGGCGGCTGCACCCAGCACCGTCACCGGAACGGACGCAGTCCTGCCCGCGGTGACCTTGCTGTCCAGGGTGACAGTGGGAGAGAAGCGCACCGTGGAGGCCGGCAGCTGTACGACCGAAGAGGTCTTCTTCGACCGGAAGGTCCAGCTGGCGTCGATCCGGGAGGACGCCGACGCCACCTTCGCCGATCGCTTCACGGAGGTCGTGAGCCGGTACTCGGCGTCACCGGAAGTGACCTTGAAGAAGCTCTGCCCGTCCAGCGCGTCCGCGTTCTCGGCGACCTTGGTGCCGTTGCGGTACAGCGACGTCTTCACCGAGGTGTAGGCGGACGAGCCGGCGTGGGTCTTGCCGTCGGCGAAGAGCGGCAGCACACCGATGAGGTCGTTCCCCTCACGGAACAGACCGTACGACTTGTCCATCCTCGGGCCGAACACAGCCGTGTTGAAGGTCTTCCCGTAGCTCTTGCCCGCCGCGAAGGTCTGCGGTGCGCCCAGCGTGTAGAACGCGTCGGTCACCGGGAAGCCGTCGGAGTCGACCCCGCTGTGCTGCTCGAAGTCGAAGCTCCACTTCACCTTGTTCGCAGTCGAGAGATAGAGCGTGCGGGTGGCGGGGAGCTTCTGCTCCGACGAGACAGTGATGTTGGAGAACGATCCGGGCACATAGCCCCACGGGGCGATCCCACCGGTCTTCCCGGCGGCGGAGGCGCCGAGCCCGATCTTCACCTTGGCCAGCTGTCCACCGGTGAACTTCTTGGTGTAGCCGGTCGCTGCCTGCTTCACCGGCCCGCCGAGCACGACGTTGTAGCCGGTCGATGAGCCCTTGGCCCAGATGCCGGACCAGAACTGGGACAGCGAGCCGTCGGTGACCTGCGCGCCCAGATGGGCGGTGCGGAACCCCTTGAACGAGTCGAGCCACCAGCCGAAGCCGTAGCCGCTCTGCTCGGTCTCGATCTGGATGTCCGCCGCAGCGAACTGCGACTTCGCGGCCGCGTCGGGCACGGTGATGTTCACCGGCTTCGTCTTGCGGGCGTCGAGCGTGACGGTGACGTCCTTGGTGACGCTCAGCCTGGGCTGGAAGATCCAGTCGGCGCCCTTGGTGAAGTCCGCCCGGTCCACATAGATGCCAGTGTTGACCGCGTAAGTCCCCTTGGGGATACGGACCTTCACCGTTCCGGTCGGTCCCGTCGGGTCGAGCCACACGTCCGCCACGTCCCCGCCGATACCGACGAGGCTCGTGTCGTAGAGCGCGGCGGACTTCCCCTGCCGGTCGAGGTGCTTGAGCGTCACGGTGTACGACTCGGCCTCGCGCTCGACCGCGGCCGCGGTGCGCACCGTCTGGCCGCCGCCGGTCCCGACGACATAGGCGGAGTAGCTGCCGTCCGCCGTGCCGCCGAGCCTGGTGTCGACGGTCAGCGGTACGTCGGCGGTACCGCCCGCGGGGACGGTGACCTTGTCGGCGCCGAGGGAGAAGAAGCCGGCCGGGGCGAGCTTGCCCTGCGGGCCGGTGGCCGTCACCGCCAGGTCGAGGGTGACGTCCGTCGTACCGAGGTTGCGGTACGTCACCTTCTTGGCGACCGGGGTGTCATCGGTGTGCGGCCACTGCTGCACGCCGAAGCCCACCGAGACCGGATCGGCCACGACACTCTGGCCGATGGCCCGGTCGACGGCGATCCGGCCCGATCCCTGCTCGAACGGCGTGTACGCGCCCGGCTTCGTGGACGCCGTCAGCACGCCCTTCAGCTCGGCGTACTTCCACTCCGGGTGCTCCTGCTTGAGCAGTGCCGCGGCGCCCGCGACATGCGGGGTCGCCATCGACGTACCGGAAATCGTCAGATAGCCCGGCGGGTTCTGCCCGACCTCCTGGTCGATGACGGAACCGGGTGCGGCGGCGGCCGTGATGTCCACACCGGGTGCGGTCACATCGGGCTTGATCGCACCGTCGCCGATACGCGGACCGCGGCTGGAGAACTCGGCCAGCTTGTCGTTGTCGTCGACCGCGCCGACGGTCAGCGCGGCGTCCGCACTGCCCGGCGAGCCGACCGTGCCGGCCCCGCCCTCGCCCTCGTTGCCCGCCGCGATGGCGAACAGGACGCCCTTCTCCGCCGACAGCTTGTTCACTTCGGCTTCGAGCGGGTCGATCTCGGGGCCGTCGGGGCCGCCCAGGCTCAGGTTGACGATGTCGGCGCCCTGCTCGGCCGCCCACTCCATGCCGGCCAGGATGCCGGAGTCGTCACCGTAGCCGTTGTCGTCGAGCACCTTGCCGTTCAGGAGCTTGGCGTCCGGAGCCACGCCCTTGAACTTCCCGTCCGACTTCGCGCCCGTACCTGCCGCGATGGACGCGACATGGGTGCCGTGCCCGAAACGGTCGACCGCGTCGGCCGACGCGGAGAAGTTCTTCTCTGCGACGATCTGGCCCTGGAGGTCGGGGTGGGTGGCGTCCACACCGGTGTCCAGGACTGCGATCTTGACGCCCTTGCCCGTGTAACCGGCCTGCCACGCGGCCGGCGCACCGATCTGCGGCACGCTCTTGTCGAGACTCGCCCGGCGCACCCCGTCCAGCCAGACCCGGTCGACACCGGAGGCCGTGGTGCGTTCGGCGCTGCCCGCGCGCTTGCTGGTGAGCGCCTGCCAGAGGTCCTTGGCGTCGCTCTTCGGGGTGGTCAGCGCGTCGGCGTTCAGCGATTTCAAGGTCCGGCGGACCTTCGTACCGCCCGCTTCGCGGACTTCGGCCCTTGCGGCGGCGGCCTGCCCGCCCCGGTATCCGACGATCAGTTTGAGGCCCGCCTTCTGCGCCTTGCGGTTCACCGCACGGTTCAGCTCGGTGACGTCGAAGAGCCGCTTGTCGAGCTTGCCGTCGTCGATCAGCCGCTGGGCGTCCACCGGAACGAGGAGCGTGTGCCCGTCGCGTATGCGCGTGGCCACGGGTATGTGCTCGCGCCCCTTGGCGGGCTCGAACGTCACGACACGGCCCTTGGCATCCACGGAGACGCGGTCACCGGTGATGAGTGTGATGTGGTGCGGGGCCACGAACTGTGCGCCCCTGGCCCTCGTCTGCGTGCGATCCACTGTCGCCGCGGCCGGGGTGGTCAGCCCCGCCGCGAGCGCCACGGCGGCTGCCGCGGCAAGGGTGGATACGCATGCGCTCTTCACATGTCTGTGCAAGTCTCCCCCTGGAGATCAAGTGGTTCCTCAGGAACCGCCAGTTCCGCGGGGTAACGCACATGTCTCCGCACCCCCCGGTCGACGCATTATTACCGGACAGCGCCCGAACGCATGAACATTTCCGCGACACGCGTGCGGAGTTGACGGAAATACACCTATGGGTACGGAAACGCACTCATGGCACGGAGACGGTCGGCCGTGGCGGTGTCGCCATCGGACAGTGACGGAGGTCGCCCTGGTCCCGTGTTGGAGCGGACCGATGCGCCGGTCGGCGTCGGCGCTGCCGGACCGGATGTCGTCACAGACAACCCGGCCGTCGTCCCCGTCGGCGGGGGCGGACCAGAGGATCTGACCGGTCCTCGCGTCCGCCATCCACGACGACGGCTTCGAGCCGTCCTCGTCGGACTTGAACTCCTCCAGGCCGTACCGGCGAGGAAGCGGTCGACACGGTTGCCGTACGAGTCGCCCCACGAGGACACCGTTCCGCGGGCCGGGACGTAGCCGACGGTGCCCATGGCCGCGCCCGTGAGGCCGTTGAACATGGTCAGGTACTCGGGTCCGCTCAGCACGTATCCCGACGCGTTGCGGAACGTCAGTCACCACCGGACGCCACAAGGTTGCCGTGTCCGCGCCAGAACGTGCGGGGGTGTTCGCCCCGGTCCCTCGCCCGGGGCTACGGCGGTATTCACTCGGCTGCCGCTCCTTGGTGGCGGGGCGCACGGGGAACCCGGACGCTGATCACATACGTGACGAATCGCGGGGGTGCACAGAGCCTGATGGGGGTGACACCGTGTCGGACGCAGGTGCACCCGTCCACGCGTCGGTGAACGACGACGGTATGGACGCGGCGCTCCTCGACAGGCTGTTCACCCAGTCCGTGGTGGGCCTTCATGTACTCGATCCGCAACTGCGGGTGGTACGGATCAGCTCTCTGGCCGATTCCGACCTCGCCGAGCAGGTGATCGGGCGTCGCTTCACCGATGCGTACCATCTCGAGCGGCCCACCCACACAGGAAAGCTGCTGCAACGCGTGCTGGACACGGGTGTGCCGGTGCACGATCGGCTGGTCCACGGCCGTATCAAAAGCGCGCCCGGTCCGAGCCGCAGCTTCCTGGTCACCGTCTACCGACTGAACGGCAAGCAGGGGCAGATCCTCGGCCTGCTCGCCGCCGTCGTCGATGTCACCGAACGCGAAAAGGCACGCACCCGTGCGATGTACCGGGCCAGGTTGCTCAAGGGCGTGGGCCGGTCCCTCGATGTGGCGACCACGTGCCAGTCGCTCGTCGAGGCCGTCGTGCCGGGGTTCGCCGACTTCGCCGTGGTCGAGGTGGTGGACGATGTGCTGCGCGGCGCGGATCCTCCGATGGGCCCTCTGGGGCCGGACGTCCCACTGCGCCGGGCCGCGCTTCGCGGTGTCAAGGGCGCCGGCGACCAGGCAGGGCTCGTCGGTGACACGCGCCGACTGCCCGCCCGTACCCCCTTTGCCCTGGCGGTGTCGGATCTGCAGCCCCGGCATGTCGCACTCGACGCGGACACCCCGTGGCTCGCCGCGGATCCGCAGACCGCCCGGGTCATCCGGGCGCTCGAGGCCCATTCGCTGATGGTGGTCCCGCTGAAGCTGCACGGCGCGGTCCTCGGGCTGGTGAGCCTGTACCGGTGCCCGGGATCGGATCCTTACGACGAGAACGACATCACGCTGGCGCAGTCCGCGGCCGTTCATGTCGCGCTGAGCCTCGACAACGCTCGCCGGTACGAGCGCGACCATGTGGTCGCGTCGACGGTCCAGCGCCGCCTGCTGCCGCAGGGCGACAGCCCCAGGATCGCCGTCGACACCGCGCATGTCCTGCTGCCCGGCCGCAACAGCGGATGCTGGTTCGACACCATCGGCCTGTCCGGCGCCCGCACCGCGCTGGTCGTCGGCAATGTCGCGGGCCACGGTCTCCAAACGGCCATCACCATGGGGCAGTTGCGTACGGTCATCCAGGCGCTGGCCGGTCTCGACCTGGAGCCGGACGAGGTCCTGGCCCGCCTGAACGACACGGCGGACCGGCTGGCCGACGAGCGCGCCGCGCTGCCGCCGGGCGACTCGCTGCACCAGGAGGCGCTGAAGGCGTCCTGCCTGTACGCGGTCTACGACCCGTTCTCCCGCACCTGTACGGTCGCCCGGGCGGGGCATCCTGCGCCGATCGTCATCGCACCCGACGGCAGCGCGTCCGACGTCGACGTACCCGAAGGGCCTGAGCTCTTCTCCACCGACAGCGCCCCGTTCGCCACCGCCACCCTCGACATCGACGAGGGCAGCATCCTGGCGTTCGCCACCCTCGCCCTGCTGCCCGACGACGAGTCCGCCACGCGGGTACGGAGCGTGCTCGCTCGCCCGGACCGCGACCTGCAGGAGCTGTGCGACGGTGTCGTCTACACCCTGTCGGCCGACAGCTTCCCCGACGGCGCGGCTCTCCTCCTCGCACGTACCGGCACCGTGCCGCCCGACCGCGTCGCCACGTGGGAGCTGGCCCACGACCGGACGACGCCCGCCGTCGCCCGTACCCTCGTGCGCGACCGGCTCGACGGCTGGAACCTCGACGACGAGACGGTCCAGGCGACCGAGCTGATCGTGAGCGAGCTCGTGACCAACGCCGTCCGCTACGGCACCCCGCCCCTGCAACTGCGGCTCATCCTGGACCGGTCGCTGACGTGCGAGGTCCACGACAGCAGCCCGGTGGCACCGCATCTGCGCCACGCCCGGACCGTCGACGAAGGCGGGCGCGGGCTGTTCATCGTCTCCCAGCTCGCCACCCACTGGGGCACCCGGTACGGCCGGCACGGCAAGGCGCTCTGGACCGAGCAGGAGGTCCCCGCCCCCGGGTGACGATGCCGGGCGCCGGGCCCGGAGCACGAAACGGCCGTCGGCCGCCATGACGAGTGCGGCGCACCGCGGCCGGGGACCGTGGTGCGCCGCGAGCGAGAGGCGGGGGGGGCGGCTCCCGGGTCAGGGAGCGGCCGTCAGAGGGTCAACGGCGACCGCCGTGATCGTGGTCGTGACCGCGGTCATGCCCGTGGTCACGCCGGTCGTCACGCCCGTGGTCGCGCCGGTCGTCACGCCGGTCGTCACGGCCGTGGTCGCGCCGGTCGTCACGCCGGTCGTCACGCCGGTCGTCACGGCCGTGGTCGCGCCGGTCGTCACGCCGGTCGTCACGGCCGTGGTCGCGCCGGTCGTCACGCCTGTGGTCACGTCCGTAATCGCGCCCGCGGCCGTGATCGTGGCCGTAGCCGCCGTGGTGGCGGCCCCAGGACTCGGAGTCGACCTTGTAGCCGCGGCTGTCACGCAGGGTCGCGGTGTCGCTGTCGTCCCAGACATACCGGCGGCGGTCCTGATAGACGTCGTAGCGGTTGTCGCGGCCGATGCCGGTGTGGACCCGCACCGAGGAGCGACCGGCCAGAAGCAGGTCGAGCCGGTAGGTGCGGCGGCTCTCGTCACTGAGCGTCCAGCCACGGAGGTCGACCGTCTGACGGCTGGTGTTGGTGACGGTGACCCACTCGTCGTTGAGGCTGCGGTTGGAGCCGTTATCGCGTCCGGGGCTGTCGTACTGGATCTTCCCCAGGACAATGGCCGAATACGAGGTGTACCGACCTCGGTCGTGGCCGTGGTCGTCGGCGGCGGCCGGGAGTGCTGCGGCCGCCACCAGGGCGCCGGCCGCGAGAACGGAAGCGGTGAACCGCCGTGCGGAACGGGACATGAAGACCTCTCAGATGCTGGCCCGGGCCGCAAGGTCCGAGCATTGTTCGATCCCGGCGTGATGCCGAGAACGCACACTTTGGCCCGATCGCCCGACTCGCTACAGACGCCCCGATACGTGTTACGAAATGCAGACATTTCCGTCACACGCGCCTGCACTCCGCACGCATCCAATCCCCGGGCACCCGTCAATCGCTGACCGCTGCACCCACCCGTTCGGTACCAGTACGTCCGACTTCACCCACCATCACGCCACCCGGTGTGCGCCATGGCTCACCCTGTGCAACAGGCGCCAATTTCTGTAACAGCCACCCCTCACCCCACCTCGAACGCCCTTTCTATTAACCGCAGGAAAGGGAAAGGGAGTTCTACCTTCCTGTGTTCGCAGCGGAGCGCTCCTGATCATTGCGCGGGGAGCGCAACAGTGATTCAGTGGGAGCTAAAGCTATGAATCGAGGTTCAGATCATCATGGCGTACCGCTCCACCGCCCGCACCGAGGCGACCCGGCTCGCGCATCGTCAGCGGCTGCTGGACGCTGCACGGCAGCTGCTGGCCGAGGGCGGATACGCCGCGGCCAGCATCTCCGCGCTCGCCGAGCGCGCCCAGGTAGCCACCGGCAGCGTCTACAACCACTTCACCTCCAAGCAGGAGCTGCTGGCCGCGGTCTTCCGGCATGTCGCCGGCCATGAACTCACCGCGGTGCAGGAAGCAGTGGACGCCAAGAGCGGGGCGGCGGAGCAGTTGCGCGCCCTGGTCGAGGTGTTCGCGTTCCGGGCACTGCGCACGCCCCGTACGGCCTGGGCGCTGCTCGCCGAGCCCGTCGATCCGCTGGTCGAGGCGGAACGGCTGACCTATAGGCGCGGCTATCACGCCCTCGCCGAGACGGTCATCACCGCCGGGATCGAAGCGGGTGAGCTGCCTGCGCAGAACGCCCGGCTGTCGGCCGCCGCCGTAATCGGGGCAGTCAGCGAGGCGCTGCTCGGCCCACTGTCCCCGGTGGGCGAGCGGACCGAACCGGAGCCGGTCGTGGCGAGTATCGCCACGCTCTGTCTCAGAGCCGTGGGAGCGGCAGGCGACTGACCGCTCCCCCGCACCCCACCGTCACCCCGCAGTACGGCCGACCAGACAGCCGACGTCAGACAGGATCCCCGCGATGACCGTCACCGCACCCCCGACCGGCCTCCAACCCGAGGCCCCCGCACCGCATCCCACCCACGAGGTCACCAACCAGGCTCCGCCCCGGACCGGGCTCGACGAGTACGCCACCAATCAGCCGCTCGCCGAGGCCGTCCGGACGTTCGGCGCGACGTGGCACGAGCCGGAGCTCCACGAGATCGGCAGCCTGGTCGGCTCTACGAAGTTCCAGACCGATGCGGAGCTCGCCCACACGTCCCCGCCCGTGCTGCGCACCCACGACCGGTACGGCAACCGGGTCGACGAGGTCGACTTCCATCCGGCATACCACGAGATCATCGGCGCGGCCGTGCGTCATGGCGCGCACACCGCGGCGTGGGCCGACCCGAAGCCGGGCGCCGCGGTGGCCCGGGCGGCGTCGTTCATGCTGTTCGCCCAGGTCGAGCCGGGCCACGCCTGCCCGATGTCCATGTCGCACGCCGTGGTGCCGGTCCTGCAGCGCGACCCCGAAGTGGGCCGGGACTGGCTGCCGGGCCTGCTCAGTCGCTCCTACGACCCGCGGCTGATCGCCCCGGGCAGCAAGTCGGGGCTGACGTTCGGCATGGGGATGACGGAGAAGCAGGGCGGCTCCGACGTCCGCACCAACACCACGCGCGCGGTCCCGGTCGCCTCCGACCCCGACGGCCGGGCCCATCTGCTGACCGGCCACAAGTGGTTCTTCTCGGCCCCGCAGTCGGATGCCTTCCTGGTTCTGGCCCAGGCCGCGGCAGGGCTGACCTGCTTCCTCGTACCGCGTGTGCTGGCCGACGGCACCCGTAACACCGTCCGTATCCAGCGGCTGAAGAACAAGCTCGGCAACAAGTCGAACGCCTCCTCCGAGGTGGAGTTCGACTCCACGTGGGCGGTGCGGGTCGGTGAGCCGGGGCGCGGCGTTCCCACCATCATCGAGATGGTCAATCACACCCGGCTGGACTGCGTCCTGGGCACCACCGCGGGCATGCGCCAGTCGGTCTCCGAGGCGATCTGGCATGCGGAGCACCGCAGCGCCTTCGGTGCCCGGCTGGTCGACCAGCCGGCCATGTCGGCGGTCCTCGCCGATCTGGCCCTGGAGACGGAGGCCGCGACCTGGACCTCGCTGCGCCTCGCCCAGGCGTACGAGACAGGCAGCGGCGAGTCCGAGGCGATGTTCCGCCGGCTGGCCACGGCCGTGGCCAAGTACTGGATCTGCAAGCGCGGCCCGCACCACGCCTACGAGGCGCTGGAGTGCCTGGGCGGCAACGGCTACACCGAGGACTGGCCGCTGGCCCGCCGCTACCGTGAACAGCCGGTGATGGCCGTGTGGGAGGGCTCAGGCAACGTCATCGCCCTCGATGTACTGCGCGGCATCGCCAGGACGCCGCAGTCGCTGGACGCGTTCTGGGCCGAGCTGGAGACCACCGCCGGTGCGAGTGCCGTACTGGACAGGCATGTCCGTCGGGTACGTCGCGAGCTGGCCGAGGACCTGCGCGAGCCCCTTGCCGCCCAGACGCGCGCCCGGGCGACAGTCGAGTCCATGGCGCTGGCCCTGCAGTCCTCGCTGATGCTGCGGCATGCTCCGGCGCCCATGGCCGAGGCGTTCGTCGCCGCCCGCCTGGGCGAGGACCGCGGCCACCAGTACGGCATCCTGCCGCGCGGCACGGACGCCGCCGCGATCGTGGAGCGGCACTTCGGCGGGCGCTGAAGCCCGGGGGCCGACCGGCGGATCAAGCCGGGCCGATCGGCCGGGCGCCAACCCAGCGCAAGTCCGCCGGACACTCCTGGGGTTGGCACCCATGAAGCCGCGATCTCGCGCTGGAGCTGCCCATCCGGCAGGTGCTGCATGCGAAGGTGCTGCCGTTCCCCCAATCCCCTCGGCCTGCCACGCCTGTCGGTGAAGTGATCCTCAGCGGTCCGGCATCGACGCCCGCGCGGTCACCGGCCGACGGTGCGTCCAGCCCAGCAGGACGACCGAGCACACCGCAGCGAACGCGCACCAGGTGGAGATGAACTCCAGCCGCCACAGCGGCGCGCAGATCGCGGCTCCGACGCCGACGAGGACACCGAGGAGCCGCAGCAGACGGTCACCGGCGAGCAGCAGGGAGCCGACCGTGGCCACGAGGTAGCCCGCGACGAGCAGTTCGGAGTGCGGAAGGTCGAGGACGTAGCCGAGGGTGTGACCGCGGATCTCTGCGGTCACGGGACGGCTGACCAGACGGTACGCGAGGGAGGCGGCCGTCACGGCTCCGGCCGCGACGGGGAGCAGCAGCCGGCGCCGGGCCCGCGGCGGCGCGGCGCTCAGCACGGCCGGCGGCACCCAGAGCGCCAGCAGCGGAAGGGCGATGACGGCCCAGGCCACCGTGGCGGGGCCGGTGCCGCCGCCCGAGCGCCAGATGAACGACTCGATGATCTGATGGACGCCGAGAAGCAGCGGCAGCGCCGCGAGTGGCAGATCGCGGGCCCTGCGGGTGCGGGCGACGCAGACCACTCCGATGGCGGCGATGCCGGAACCGGCCACCAGGTCGGCAGTCGCACTCCAGCACATGACGTCACCCTGGCCCCGAAGTTGTGCGGGTCGATCTCTGGCACACGGGCATCGCTAGGGCCTCCGCAGGGGACATGACCGGCGCCCCGCCCGCATCTCCCTCCGGAACATCACCGCCCGCTGGGTAGGTTCGTGACGGTCAGCGCAGGTCACGGGTGGGATATACACATGGAACGCCTACGCCAGGACGACCCGGATCGGTCCGAGCCGGGCCCCTGGGCCATCGAGGCGGAAGGCGCCCGCCGGCTGTCGCTGCCCGGCTTCGTGCCGGTCGGCGGTACGGCCGGCCCTGGTCACGCGCGCCCGTTCGCGCTCGTTCGCACCAACTCATTGACCGTCGGATCCGGTTGACGTACCGTCACCGCTGTTCGCGTACAAGAACTCGGTTCAGAATACGGAACGTGGTTCCCTGGCCGAGGGACTGCCTTTACCACCGCACCAACCACCTCATGGGTGCCTGCGGAGGACACCGCAGGCGGTGAAAGGAACACCGAGTGCGCACAGAGAATCAGCATGCCAGACGGCAGGGCGGCCGGGCAGCCGCCTCGTTCATCGCGGTCGTCTCACTGATCGCCGCAGCCCTCACAGCACTGTTCGCCACCGGCTCGGCCACGGCCGCACCGGCAACGGGCTCGTACAGCCTGTCGAACGCCGGCAGCGGACTGTGTCTGGAGATTCCCGGCTCGGCAACCTCCGACGGCGTCCAGCTCAGCCAGAACACCTGCACCGGCGCCGCCCAGCAGACATGGCGGCTCACGGCCTTCGGAAGTGGCTACACCCTGACCGCCTCGCACAGCAGCAAGTGCGCCGGGGTGCGTGACGCCTCCACCAGTGCGGGCAAGGCGGTCGAGCAGCAGACCTGCAGCGGCGTCGCCAGTCAGGTGTGGACGCTGGTCCCGGTCAGCGGCAACACCTACCAGGTCGTCAACAGCAACGGCGGCAAGTGCCTCAACACCAAGGACAGTTCGACCGCGGTCGACGCCGTGGTCCAGCAGAACTCCTGCGATTCGGTGACCAGCAAGCGCTGGACGTTCACCGCGGTGGGCTCCGTCCCCACCGATCCACCGACCACTCCCCCGACCACTCCGCCCACGACGCCGCCCACGACCCCCGGGGCGCCGCCCGCATGGCCCACCGCCAACGGCAGTCAGGCCGTGCCGGCGACCATCGCGGTGTCCGGTACCTACGACGGCGGACTGAAGCGCTTCTACGGCAGCGGTGACCTGGGCAGCGGCGGCCAGGACGAGGAGCAGCCGGCCATGTTCGAAGTGGCGGACGGCGCCACGCTGCAGAACGTCATCCTCGACTCCCCTGCCGCCGACGGCGTCCACTGCCTCGGCGCCTGCACGCTCAGGAACGTGTGATGGGAGGACGTGGGCGAGGACGCCGCAACCTTCCTCGGCAGCTCCTCCTCGCTGGTCCGCACGGTCGACGGCGGCGGCGCGCGGCTGGCGGACGACAAGGTGTTCCAGCACAACGGCGCCGGCACCCTGATCATCAAGAGCTTCCAGGTCGAGGACTTCGGCAAGCTGTACCGCTCGTGCGGCAACTGCTCCACGGTGTACGGCCGGCACGTCCAGGTGCAGAATGTCTGGATCACCTCGCCGGGTGACACCATCGTGGGCATCAACACCAACTACGGTGACACGGCCCGGTTCTCCGGCATCACGATCTATGACGACGCCGACGCCGATATCGACATCTGCACCAAGCACGAGGGTGTGACGAGCGGCGAACCCACCAAGATCGGCACCGGCGTCGACGGCACCAACTGCATCTACTCCCCCTCGGACATCACCTACGTCGACTGACGCAGCCAGGTCCGGGACAACGGGACGAGGCCCACCCAGCCGGGGTGGGCCTCGTCCTTCACCGGCACCGGCCGTGATCGTGACCGGCCCACCGGCAGCCGGTTCTGCGGAGGAGAACGAGTGCAGCTGCGGCCGGTGCGGCCACAGCGAGGGCGGTTGCCGCGCGTCGGGCGAGCGGATCGCCCGCCGTACGCAGAAGATCGATCGGCTCGGCCCCCTGCGCTCCCGCACCGCCGGCCCCGGGCGGCCTCTCCTCACACGGACTTCGGTCGCGGCCGGTGGATCGCCCCGGCGGTGTCGGCGAGAGGGGCGCCGGTGCCGCCCCAGCGCAGTGCGACGATCTCCGCCGCGATCGAGACGGCCACCTCCTCGGGAGTGCGGGCGCCGAGATCGAGGCCGATGGGCGAGCGCAGTCTCGCCAGCTCCGTCTCGCCCAGGCCGGTCTCCCGCAGCCGTGCCAGGCGGTCCTCGTGCGTCCGGCGGCTGCCCATCACGCCGATGTACGCAGCCGGGGAGCGCAGGGCCACCTCCAACAACGGGACATCGAACTTCGGGTCGTGCGTGAGCACGCACATGACGGTCCGTCCGTCGGTGTCCGTGGAGCGCAGATAGCGGTGCGGCCAGTCGACAACCACCTCCGCTCCGTCCGGGAAGCGCCGGGGGTCGGCGAAGACCGGGCGTGCATCGCAGACGGTGACCCGGTAACCGAGGAATGCGCCGATCCGGGCGACCGCGGCCGCGAAGTCGATCGCGCCGAAGACGAGCATGCGCGGGGGCGGGGCGAACGACTGCAGGAACACGGTGACGTCGTCCTCACGGCGCTCGCCGTGCGGGCCGTAGTGGCGCAGGCCCGTCGCCCCTTGGGCCAGTTCACCCCGTGCGTCGGCAGTGACAGCCACGTCGAGGCCGCTGGTTCCGAGCGAACCGGACACGGTGTCCGGCCATACGGCGAGCGCGGCGCCGCGCGGCGCAGGGCCGTCGGTCACGGTGGCCACCACCACCGGACGGTGTTCGGCGACCGACGCGGCGACCTCGCCGAACGCGGGGTCGGTCGCGGCCGACACAGGGCGTACGAGCAGGGTGATCTCACCGCCGCAGGTGAGCCCGACGGCGAAGGCGTCCTCGTCGCTGTAGCCGAAAGTTCGCAGTTGCGCCCGGCCGGTCCCGACGACCTCCGTGGCCAGGTCGAAGACGGCTCCTTCGACACAGCCGCCGGAGACGCTGCCCACGACTTCGCCACCGGGGCCCACCGCCATCGCCGCACCGGGGCCGCGGGGCGCGCTGCGGGTGACCGCCACGACGGTGGCGAGCCCGAACGGCTCCCCGGAGGCGTACCAGCGGCTCAGCGCCGGGAGGATCTCACGCATGATGCAGCACCGCTCCCAGGGCAGGACTCGGGATCATCGATGGGCCGTCGGCCGGTGAAGCCCTATGCCTTGCGGCCTACGGCTTCAGCTCGTCACATCCGTCCAGGCGTAAGGCTTGCCCAGGGGTCCCTTCGGGGGTCCGGCACCCACCGACTCCATTTCGCGGTCGGCCGCTCTCATCAGCTGGACTGCGACATCCTTCATGGCTCGGCTCGCCGCGAGTTCGTCACCGATGGTGGGGATGTCCACGTCCTGCGGGTTGCAGCGGGCGACCCCATGACCGGTGAGCTTCTCGGAACCGGTGTCCAGCACCGCTTCGACCTTGGTCGTACCGTCCTCCTCGGAGAGATCGAGGTGGACATTCCACTCCAGTGTGCGTGTCATCGCGCACCTCCCTCACCCGCGTCGGGCCGCAGTCCGCCGCCACAACGCGGTCCTGTCCTCAGGATCCACCCAGCAGGGCCGGCTCGCGCGCTCCGGGCCGGTTCCGCCCCGGGTCCCTGCCGGATCCGTGACCGGCGGCTCACCCTGCGAGAGTGTCACCGCCGAAATATGATGCAGAGGGCAACTGCCACAGAAGCCATCGCCGGAGTTCCTGACCGGACTGTGCCTCACGGGACGGTGCGGGAGGCGTCCAGGATCCATCCGCCCCAACAGAACCTGTGGTGCGGCTCGCGAACGAGTGCAGTGTGGAGCGGCCCATGAACCGGCGTCGTCCTTACCGTTCCGCGAGTGCCGAGGAGCTGCTCACCAGGCTGCAGCATCTCACCGCCCGGGCACGTCACGAGGTGCAGTTGCATCAGGCTCGGGTGGAGCTGGCCGAAGCACTGCAGCACGAGTTGCTTCCTGTCGGTCTGCCCTCACTCCCGGGGCTGCAGAGCGCCGCCCGCTACTCACCGGCCCGCAGCGGACTGGACATCGGCGGCGACTGGTACGACGGCTTTCCACTGCCGGACGGCACACTCGGATTCGCCATCGGGGACGTACAGGGCCATGACGTCGAGGCCGCCGCCTTCATGGGGCAGATCCGCATCGGCATGCGGGCGATCGCCGCCACCACCGCCGATCCGGGCGAAATCTTGGGCCGGACCAACGATCTGCTGCTGTCCATCGACGCCGCCCTCCTCGCGACCTGCACGTTCGTCCGTTTCGACCCGCACGCCGGGGAACTCCGCACGGCTCGGGCCGGACATGTGGCCGCCGTCTGGGCCACGGCCGACGGACGGGCGGGTATCACGCAGGACGCCGGCGGACTGCCGTTGGGGGTCCACACGGCGGAGAAGTATCCGGTCACCCGGCACCGGCTGACCGCCCCGGGAGCGTTCGTGCTTCTCACGGACGGAGTCGTCGAAGGGCCGTCGTTCCCGATCGACGAGGGGCTGGACGCGGTGCTGCGGCTGGTGGCCGCCCGGGCCTCGGCGTCGGCCGAGGCGCTGGCCGACGAGGTGATGCAGACCGCGGAACGCACCGGTCACTCGGACGACGCAGCCGTCCTGGTCCTGCGCCACAAAGGCTTCCCCGCCGACCACGGGTGACCGTGGACCGGGCCGAGCGTGTCACGCAGCCGCGCCTCCCGGGCTGCAGTGTCTGATGAGGTCTGTGATCCGCAGCGAGGAAACCAGACGCACGGGGTCAGCTGTGCTCCGCATCCTGGTCGTCGCCGCCGGCTATTACGGGGCAGGACAGATCGGTCTGTTCAGAAAGGTGACCATCCACGGCGCCACGGTCACGCCCCTCTGGCCGTCGACAGGTATCGCCCTGGCCTGCCTGCTGTACCTGGGCATCGGCGTCTGGCCCGGCATCACCCTCGGCTCCCTGCTCACCATCGTCACGCTCTCCGACGTGGTCACGCTCTCCGACTACGGCATCATGGTGGGCAGTACCGCGGCGCCCGTCTGCTCGTACTTCATGCTCCGCAGGTTCGAATTCCGGATGGAGCTGGACCGGCTGCGCGACGGTGTCGTCCTGGTCTTTCTCGGCGCGATGGCCGGAATGCTGATCAGTGCGACCCTCGGCAGCGTGCTCCTGATACTCGACGGCAGGCTGCCGGCAGGCCATTTCTGGCCGGCCTGGGCGGCGTGGTGGGCGGGGGACGCCATGGGGGTGCTCGTGGTCACCCCGCTGATGCTCGTCCTTCGCAAGGCGCGGCTGCCCCGGGCCGGCGACAGATGGCTGGAGGCGACCGCGCTGGCGGTCGTCTCCGTCGTGGTCGCGCTGGTGGCCACGCGGAGCGAACTGTCGGTGATCTATCTGGTGTTCCCCCTGCTCATCTGGGCCGCCCTGCGCTTCCAGCTGGCAGGCAGCGCGCCCTGCGCGCTGCTGGTGTCCGTCCTGGCGGTCATCGCGGGAGGGCAGGGGGCGGGTCCGTTCGTCGGACACACCGTCCTCGAGGTCATGCTCAACCTGGCGGTCTTCAATGGTTCCGTGGCCCTGACGGCGCTCCTGCTGGCGGCGATCGTCACCGAGAATCTGAACATCCGGCACCGGATCGAGCAGGCCTGCGTGGAGCTCGCCGACGTGGTGGACCATCTCGCGCCGGGCAGATCGGCGGCCGCGTGGCCGTCGCGGTACAAGGACAGACCCGACGGCCACTGACCGCCGGCCGACCGGGTTCCCCGGCTCCACCCCCGCGCGCCGTTCGCCCGACGTCACTGCGGGAAGTGGCGGTCCAGGAAGTCGTTACGGAACTTGCCCGCCGGGTCGGACCGGGCCATCAGCTTCTCGAAGGCAGCGTACTGCGGGTACAGCGCGCGCAGCGTCTCGGGTGCGGTCGTGAACACCTTGCCCCAGTGCGGGCGGGCGCCGAACGGTGCCAGTGCCTCCTCGACCGCCCCGAGCACCGGCGTGACGGCCGCGATGTCCTGCACCCAGGTGAAGTGGAACGCCACCGCGTCTCTCCCGCTCGCGGGGCTCAGCCACAGGTCGTCGCGGGCCACGGTGCGGATCTCGCCGATCTGCAGCAGCGGGGCGATCCGGTCCCGGAGCCGGCCCAGCGCCTCGAAGGCGGCTGCGGCGTCGCTCCGTGCCACGAAGTACTCCGACTGCAACTCGTCCCCGCTGCTCGGGGTGAACTCCAGCCGGAAGTGCGGCAGACGCTTGTGCCACGGGCCGGACGCACCCTGCTGCCGCGTGCAGTTCTCGGCCAGCATGCCCTGGATCGGGTGGCGCGGACCGCCCGCGAGCCTCGCACCGAGCCACTCGGCAGGCGCTTCCGCCGGCCCGTCCGCGCCCACCCGCTGCTTGAGCCAGACCTGGTTGACGGGACCGCCCCGCCAGTCTGTGAAGAGGCTGACGCTGTACGCGGCCGACATCACCTCGTCGAACCCGGCCCCGTCGCCGATGCGGGCCTGCGGCAGATCCTCGTAGACCCACTGCCGTACGTCGAAGGCGGGCACCAGGTCCAGCGTCAGCCGGGTCACCACGCCCAGGGCGCCCAGGGCGACCACCGCTGCGGGGAAGTCCGCGTCTCCGCGGGTCAGCCGGGCGGCCGTCCCGTCCGCCGTGACCATGTCCAGCGCCCGGACCGCACCGGCGAGCGAGGTGTTGCCCACCCCCGAGCCGTGCGTTCCGGTCGCGCAGGCGCCGGCCACCGAGATGTGCGGCAGCGAACCCAGGTTGTGCAGGGCGAAGCCGTTCTCGTGGAGTTCATCCGCGAACTCCCCGAAGCGCAGACCCGCGCTGACGGCGACCGTCCCCGCCTCCCGGTCGATGTCGACGGTGCGGGGCAGCGCGGCCACCGACACAAGATCTCCGGCTGTGTCGGCGACGGTGCTGAAGGAGTGCCGGGTGCCCAGCGCCCGTACCTTCGTTCCTGTGGCGACGATCTCCTGCAGCTCGGCTTCCGAGCGGGGGGTGCGCAGCCGCTGCGCACCGAAGGTGATGTTTCCGGCCCAGTTCTTCTCCGCGGGAGTCACCGCACGTCCTCTTTCGCTCGTGGCCGGCCCTCGCCGCCTTCCGGCCCATTCTCCCAGACGCACGAGCGACCGTATGAGGTGGTGACATGTCCGCGCACAATCCCAACGCGAAACCCCCCAAATGCCAACAGCCACCTGCAGATCCTGCGATCCTGCCCGGATGGGGACGAGATCAAAGCGTCAGCTCGGTGTTCTGAACTTCACGAGAACTCCAGCGAAATGGCACGTGTGTGGATATCGTGCACCGAGCGAGGGCGCATCCGTCAGTCCACGGGATCGGCGGATGCGTCCCGTTTGTGGAGATGCAACTGTGACTGGGGGGTTCATGGGGCATGTCGAGCTACCCGAATCCGAAATATCAGGACCCGCGGGACTGGCGGGGGCGCCACGTCCGCGGACTGCTTCACATCGGCCTCACAGCAAGGAACTCGAACAGCTGTGGAGTGCCCCGACCGTACAGCGCGACCGTCTTGACCACCGGCCCGGCCCGAAGAGAAGACCGGGCCGGTACCTGCCGCTCATCATCTGCGCCGATCTGCTCGGACTGGGGATACCGGCCTGGCTCGTACTGGGCGCCTACGGGCAACCGCGGGCACAACTCGCCGCCGGGGTGGCCGCGTTGGCGTGGGTCGGCGTCCGGGCCGTGCGTGGCCGGTACGCGGACCGGCGGCCGGGGGGCTTCGGGGGCGCGCTGACCGCTCCCGGGGACTGGCTGCTGCTCATCGGCGTGCTGGCCGTGCTCGCGACCGTGTTCAGGGAGCCGGTCCAGCCGGTGACCGCGGTCGCGGCGCTGGCGCCCGGCCTGCTGGTGGCCGTCGCCGTGTCGACGGTGCGTCACTTCCCGTGGCCGGGACGGCGACAGCGTGCCGGGCACCGCGTGCTGGTGGTCGGCGAGGCGCCGGGTGTGGACCGGGCGGTGCAGTTGCTCGGTTCCCGTACGGACCACGCCTACACCGTGGTGGCCGCCATACCCGTCGGGACGGCGTCACTGAGCTGTGAGGCTCCGGTGCCGGGGCGGCTCGCACCCGCACCGGCCGACGACGACGTGACGACGGTCCTGGGTGGAGCCTTCGCCCAGGACGCGGACCTGGCGCTCGTCGTACCCGGACCGCAGCTCTCCGGGGAGCGGCTGCGACGGCTGTCCTGGGGGCTGCACGACGGCGGGCTCCAGCTGTCCGTGCTGTCGGACCTCTCGGATATCGCGGCAGGCCGGGTGCGGCCGGCCTCCGCGGCCGGGCTGACGCTGCTGCACATCGTGCCGCCGCTGCGCCGGGGACCGCAGATGGCACTGAAGGCCGCGGTGGACCGCACCGGTGCGGCCCTCGGACTCGTACTGCTGACACCGCTGTTGCTCCTGATCGGGGCGGCCATACGCCTCACCTCCGACGGCCCGGTGTTCCACCGCCAGATCCGTCACGGGCAGCACAACCAGCCGTTCACCATGTGGAAGTTCCGCACGATGGTGGAGGACGCCGAGACACACAAGGCGAAGCTGGCGACGGCGAACGAGAACGACGGTCCGATGTTCAAGATACGCCGCGATCCACGGGTGACCCGGGTCGGCCGGGTGCTGCGCCGGACCTCGCTCGACGAGCTGCCGCAGCTGCTCAATGTGGTCCGGGGCGAGATGTCGCTGGTGGGTCCGCGGCCTCCCCTGCCGGAGGAGGTGTCCCACTACGACGAGCGTGAGCTCCGGCGGCTCGCGGTCCGGCCCGGGCTGACCGGCCTGTGGCAGGTCAGTGGGCGTTCGGACCTGTCCTGGCAGGAGACCGTCTCGCTCGACCTGTGGTACGTCGACAACTGGTCGGTGGCCACGGACCTGGGACTCATGGCCCGTACGCTGCGCGCCGTCACCGACGGCCGCGGGGCGTACTGAGAGCGGCGGGGAACCGAATGCGAGAAGTGAACGTCGGCCGGCCCTGCGGGGCCGGACGGACGGGCGGCCGTCGCGCTGCGGCGGCCGCCCGGTCCCGGCGGACCGGCTGGGAGCGGTCAGCGGTCGGTTGCCTGGTGGTCCAGCCACCAGGCATAGGTGCGGGCGATGCCGTCGCGCAGCGGGATCTGCGGTTTGAAGCCGAGCGCGGAGAGGCGGGAGATGTCGAGCAGCTTGCGCGGGGTGCCGTCGGGCTTCGATGTGTCCCACGAGACACGACCTTGATACTCCGTCACATCCTGCACGTTGGCGGCAAGTTCACGGATGGTCAGGTCTTCGCCGCAGCCGACGTTGACCGGTTCGTCACCGTCGTAACGCTCGAGGAGCAGCAGGCACGCGGCGGCCAGGTCGTCGACGTGCAGGAACTCGCGCCGGGGGCTGCCGGAGCCCCAGAGGGTGACCTCCGGTGCGCCGCTGTGTCGCGCCTCGTGGAAGCGGCGGATCAGGGCGGGCAGGACGTGCGAGGAATCCAGGTCGAAGTTGTCGCCGGGCCCGTAGAGGTTGGTGGGCATGGCACTGATGTACGAGGCGCCGTACTGCCGCCGGTAGGACTGGGTCTGCACGATGCCGGCGATCTTGGCGAGCGCGTACGCCTCATTGGTCGGCTCCAGCGGGCCGGTGAGCAGGGCGTCCTCGGGGATCGGCTGCGGAGCGCGCTTGGGGTAGATGCAGGACGAGCCGAGGAAGAGCAGCCGCTCGACCCCCGCTCCATGCGCACCGGCGATCACGCTCAACTGGATGCGCAGGTTGTCCTCGAGGAACTGCACCGGATACGTGCTGTTGGCCATGATTCCGCCGACCTTGGCGGCGGCCAGCACCACGGCGTCCGGGCGGATGTCGCGCAGAAAGGCCTCGGTCGGTGCAGCGTCGCGCAGATCGAGGCTGTCGCGGCCGCGGGTGATCACCTCGTGGCCTTCGGCGGTGAGGCGGCGCACCACTGCCGAGCCGACGAGCCCGCGGTGGCCCGCGACGAACACGCGGGCGCCGGGACGTAGGAGAGGGCGGACGGATTCCTGGGGAGGGCCGGGGAGATCAGTCGTCATGGCTCGGATTGTGCCAGCAACTGTATGCCGCGGTGACGTTTTGCCGCAGATCGCTCAATTCCGATATTTCGGTGAACCAACAGCCTCTCAGGCGACCAAGGGAAGAAAAGGGGGGAGTCGTGGCGAAGACCGCGCTCATCACCGGCGTGACCGGACAGGACGGTTCGTACCTGTCCGAGCTGCTGCTCGAAAAGGGGTACACGGTCCACGGCCTCATACGCCGCTCGTCGAGCTTCAACACCGAGCGGATCGACCACATCTACCAGGGCCCGGAGGAGGAGAACCGCTCCTTCGTCCTGCATCACGCCGATCTCGCCGACGGCGTCGCGCTGGTGAACCTGCTGCGCGACATCCAGCCCGACGAGGTCTACAACCTCGGCGCGCAGTCGCATGTCCGGGTCTCGTTCGACGCGCCGCTGTACACCGGTGACGTCACCGGGCTCGGCACCATCCGGCTGCTGGAGGCCGTCCGCGCCAGCGGCATCGACACACGCGTCTACCAGGCGTCGTCGTCCGAGATGTTCGGCGCCACCCCACCGCCGCAGAACGAGACGACCCCGTTCCATCCCCGCAGCCCGTACAGCGTCGCCAAGGTCTACTCGTACTGGGCGACGGTCAACTACCGTGAGGCCTACGGCATGTTCGCGGTCAACGGGATCCTGTTCAACCACGAGTCCCCGCGCCGCGGCGAAACCTTCGTGACCCGCAAGATCACCCGCGGGGTGGCCCGGATCAAGGCGGGCCTGCAGCAACACCTCCACCTCGGCAATCTCGATGCCGTACGCGACTGGGGTTACGCCCCCGAGTACGTCGACGCGATGTGGCGGATGCTGCAGTGCGACTCCCCGGACGACTATGTGGTGGCCACCGGCGAGGGGGTCAGCGTCCGGCAGTTCCTGGAGTACGCCTTCGAGCATGCGGGCCTGGACTGGCGGGAGTATGTCCGCTACGACGCGAAGTACGAGCGCCCCAGCGAGGTCGACGCGCTGATCGGAGACGCCACCAAGGCCGAGGAACTGCTCGGCTGGAAGCCTGCCGTGAAGGCACAGGAGCTGGCCGGGATCATGGTCGACGCGGACATCCGGCAGCTCGCCGATCAGCTCACCGGAGCAGCCGTGCGGGTGGACCGATGAGAGGGCCAGGACGTCTCAGACGAAGCCGCAGTGGCGTGTTCGCCACGGTCCTCACACTCGCCGCGGGCGTGCTCACCGCTTCGGCGGCCACCGCTCCCCCGGCTGCGGCGCTGACCCCTCCGGTCGGCTTCACCGCCGACTCCCTCGCCACCTATCAGACCAATGGCATCGTCTGGGCGCTCGCCGAGACGAACGGGGTGGTCTACGCGGGCGGCACCTTCGCCAACGTCCGGCCGGCCGGCTCCCCCGCCGGCAGCGGTACGACGGCCGCCGTCAACTTCGCTGCCTTCAACGCGGCCACCGGCGCGCCCACCGGCTGTTCGCTCTCCTTCACCCGCAGCAGCGGCACCGCCACCGTCCGGGCGTTCGCGCTCTCTCCCGACAAGTCCACCCTCTACGCCGGCGGTTACTTCAGCGCCGTCAACGGGACGGCAGCCAACGGTCTGGTGGCCATCAACACCGCCACCTGTACGCTCCGTTCGGGGTTCGCGCCGAACTTCTCGGCGACCGTGCGGGCGCTCGACGTGGCGGCGAACGGCACGGTCTACGCGGGAGGCGACTTCCAGACCGTCAACGGCCAGCCGCGGCGCTTCTTCGGCGCCGTCACCGCCACCGGCGCGGTGACCGGGTGGAACCCGGACGTCGACGAACCCGGGCGGGCGCTCAAGGTCACGCCGGACGGGCAGAACGTCCTGATCGGCGGTGACTTCTTCACCGTCGGCGGCGCGGACTCGCATGCGCTCGCCGTGACCGGTGCTGCCTCGGGTGCGCTGACCCGCGCCTACACCGGCAACTTCATCCCGTCGACCGCGGTGATCAAGGACATCGTCACCGACACCGCCTCCAACGGCTGGTACGTCGCGGGCGAAGGCACCGGGGGCGGCTCCTTCGACGGCCGGCTCGCCATGCGGCTCGGTACGTTCGACCAGCGCTGGAGGGACACCTGCCAGGGGGCGACACAGGCGCTGCGGGTCTATCAGGGGGTGCTGTACGCCGGCAGTCATGTCCACGACTGCTCCACCATGGGCGGTTTCCCCAACCAGGTCCGCAAGCACCTCACCGCCCAGTCCGTCGACGACCCGGCGATGCTCGGCTGGCTCCCGGACACCAACGACGGCATAGGTGAGCCGGTCGGTCCGCGCGCACTGACCGTGGCGTCCCGGGACGGCCGCGACTTCCTCTGGGTGGGCGGCGAGTTCACCACGGTCAACGGAGTCGCCCAGCAGTCACTGACCCGGTTCGCCAACACGCCCGACACGGGGGCACCAGCCGCGCCCGCTGTCAGCGTGTCGGCGCCACGGGCCGGTCAGGTGAGGGTCAGCTGGCGGTCCGCTCTGGATCTGGACGACAGCCTGCTCACCTACCGGGTCTACCGCGACGGCGGTTCGGTGCCCGTGTACACGACGCAGGGGTCCTCGCTGTTCTTCAGCCGGCCGCAGCTGACCTTCACCGACACCGATGTGGTGGCCGGCCGGACGTACACGTACCGGGTCACGGCAAGCGATGGAACCAACACCAGCGCGCTCTCGGCCGCCGCCTCCGTCACCGCCGCCACCTCGGCAAGCCCGTACCGGGAACGGGTACTCGCGGACGGCGCCGACCTGTACTGGCGCTACGACGAGACGGGCGGACAGTTCGCCGCGGACGCCTCGGACAGCGACAACAGCGGCGTGTACATGAACACTCCGACGTACCGCTCCACTCCGTCCGCCGTGGCCGGGTCGACGGCCCTGTCCCTCAATGGCACGGACGAGTACGTGTACAGCGACCGGCTGCACCACTACACCTCGCCGACGCCGTACTCCATCGAGACCTGGTTCCGGACCAACACCACCACCGGCGGACGGATCGTCGGGTACGGCAACAACATCGGCACCGCCCAGGGCCAGACGAGCAGCATCGCCGACAAGCTCGTGTACATGACCAACGACGGGCGCCTCGCCTTCGGCGTCCAGGTCGGGAGCACCAGCAGTCGACCCACCCTCACCACGACGGCTTCCTACAACGACAACGCCTGGCACCATGTCGTCGCCACGCAGGGACCGTCCGGCATGCGGCTGTACGTGGACGGGGTGGCCGTCGGCTCCAACACGACCGCGGGCAACCGTTCGTACAACGGGTTCTGGCGCGTGGGCGGCGACGCCATGCCGACCACCTGGCCGAACCGTCCCACCAGCACCTACTTCGCCGGACAGGTCGACGAGACCGCGATCTACCCGTCGGCGCTGACCGCCGCACAGGCCGCCGCGCATCACGATCTGGCGGACACTCCGCCCGGCCCCGGCGACTCCACCGTCGCGCTGACGCCGGACGACGACGCGTACGTCAACAGTGTGGCGCCGAACACCAATTACAACGACAACCAGCTCGCCTCGCGCGGCACCACGGCGTACCTGAGCTATCTGCGCTTCACCGTGCCCGCGGCCCCCGCCGGCCAGGTCCTCAAGAGCGCCCGGCTCACCTTCCGTACGTCCTCGGACTCGACGGCGGGGTCCTCCGACAGCCACACCGTGGCGCCGGTCACCGGCGCCTGGACCGAGTCGGCGGTCACCTACAACACCCGGCCGTCGCTCTCTTCGACCGTGCTCGGGACCATCACCGGCGCGACCTCGGTCTCCACCGACCATTCGGTGGAACTGAACGCGTCGGCACTGGGCGGAGCCCTCGGCTCCGTCTACTCACTCGCCCTGACCAGCAGCGGGACGGACAGTCTCCGCATCTGGTCGAGCGAGGTGTCAACCGCGGCCTACCGGCCGCAGCTCGTTCTCACCTTCGGAGCTGAATGATGAACGGAAGTACGGGGCGCAGACCCGTGGGACGAGGCCGGGTGCGTGCCGCGGCCGCCGCGCTCTGCCTGCTCGCCGGAGCCCTGACCGTGACCGCGGTCGGGGCCTCCCCGGCGGCGTCTCTCACGCCGCCGGTCTCTCTCACGGCGGACGACCTCTCCACCTGGCAGACGAACGGCATCGTCTGGTCGATGGCGGCGACGGGCGGAGTCGTCTACACCGGCGGCACCTTCTCCACCGTCCGTCCGCCGGACGCGGCAGCGGGCACGTCCGAACAGCCCGCGGTCAACTTCGCCGCGTTCGACGCGGCGACCGGTGCGCCGACCGGCTGCAGCCTGTCGTTCACCCTCTCCTCCGGAACAGCGACCGTACGGGCCCTCGCCCTCTCCCCCGACAACAAGACGCTGTACGCGGGCGGGCAGTTCGGTGCGGTGAACGGGGTCGGCGTGAGCAATATCGCCGCGATCGACACGGCGACCTGCACCCCGCGCCAGGACTTCAAGGTCTCCGTCTCCGCGACGGTGCGGGCGCTTTCCGTCACCGACGACACCGTCTATCTGGGCGGTGACTTCAACACGGTGGCCGGGGAAACCCGCAACAAGTTCGCCGCGGTCACCACCGGCGCCGATCTGAAGCCGTGGACGGCCAACACGGACGAGGTCGGCCGGGCCGTACAGGTGACACCGGACGGTCAGCATGTACTGATCGGCGGTGACTTCTTCACCGTCAACGGCACCACCTCGCACGCCCTCGCCGTCGTGGACGCCACCACGGGTGCGGTCACCAAGAGCTACCCGGGGTTCATCCCCAACACCTCCACGGTGCAGGACCTGACCACGGACGCCACCGGCTTCTACACCGCCAACGAAGGCACCGGTGGCGGTGTCTTCGACGGGCGGATCGCGCTGGACCTCAGCGACTTCGAGCAGCGCTGGCGGGACACCTGCCTCGGCGCCACGCAGGCCGTGCTGGTCCATGACGGGGTGCTGTACAGCGGCAGTCACGCCCATGACTGCTCCAGCATGGGCGAGTTCCCCGACCAGCCGCGCAAGCATCTCCTCGCCCAGTCGGTGAACGACCCCAAGCTGCTGCCGTGGTTCCCGGACACGAACGACGGCATCGGGGAGCCGGTCGGACCGCGGGTGATGGCCCAGACCGATCAGGGCGGACATCACTACCTGTGGGTCGGCGGCGAGTTCACCACCGTCAACGGCTCCGCCCAGCAGAGTCTGACCCGGTTCGCCGACGGCCCGGACACCGGGGCCCCGTGGGTGCCCAACGTCAGCGTGTCCACGGTCGCCGCGGGCGAGGTCGAGGTGAACTGGCAGACCAGCTTCGACACCGACGACGGGGAACTCACGTACCGGATCTACAAGGACGGTGCCGCCACTCCCGTTTACACCACGACGGGGTCCTCGCTGTTCTGGGACCGGCCGCAGCTGAGGTGGACCGACACCGCTGTTGCTCCGGGCGAGACGCACACGTACCGGATCAGTGCGAGCGACGGCACCAACACCAGCGCCAAGTCCCCGGCGCAGACCGCCACCGTGGCCTCCGCCGCGGAGGCGTACCCGGCCAGGGTTCTCGCCGACGGTGCGTCGCTGTACTGGCGCTACGACGAGGGGACGTCGACGTTCGCCGCCGACACCGGGGCCGGTCTGGACAACGGCTTCCTGCGCAACACCCCGGCCTACCGGCAGAGTCCGGCCGCGGTCGCAGGACCGTCGACGGCGATCGGCTTCAACGGCACCAACCAGTACGCATACAGCAACGAGCGGCACGCGCAGCCCATCAAGTTCTCGGTGGAGACGTGGATCAAGACGACCACCACCAGGGGAGGGAAGATCATCGGCTTCGGCAATCGGACCATGCAGAACAGCAACCAGTACGACAAGCATGTGTACATGCGCAATGACGGCCGGCTGGTCTTCGGGGTCTACAGCGGCGGCACCCGGACCGTCACCACCACCGGGGCCTACAACGACGGCGCCTGGCACCATGTCGTCGCCACGCAGGGCAGCAGCGGTATGGCGCTGTACGTGGACGGGCAGCTGCGTGCGTCCAACATCCTGTTCAGCGGCAACGAGAGCTACAACGGGTACTGGCGGGTCGGCGGGGACAACCTGGCGAGCTGGCCGAACCGTCCGACGAGCGACTTCTTCGCCGGGCAGATCGACGAGACCGCCGTCTATCCGACCGCGCTCAGCAGCTCCACGATCAGTGCCCACTACGCCCTGAGGACCGGTGGATGAGGAATCCGTTCCTGGCCGGCGCCGCCGTCGTCGTACTGACGGCGGCGCTGGCCGCCTGCGGCTCGTCCTCCGACGGGAACCACAGCGATGCAGGTGACGCGAAGCCGTCGGCAGCCGAGTCCCCCGTCGCGGGGCCGGCGGCCGGGCCCGACGCCAGCGCGTCCGCCGGTCCGTCGGCGAAGAAGACGAGCAAAGCACCGAAACTGCCCACCGACCGACTCACCCCAGCCACCGGCTCCTTCACCAAGAAGCAGAAGGAGTACCTGGTGGACCGGGTGCCGAAGGGCATGGACCCGGCAGCCGTCCTCCAGACCGGCCAGGAGACCTGCGACAAACTGTCGTACCTGGTCAAGGTCGACAAGGACACCGCTGTCGCGGCCATCGTCACCGGCGAGGTCGCCGGTGCGAAGCCCGCCGTCGCCCACCTCTGCACCGAGCACAAGGACCTGGTGCAGCGGGCCGCTCTGGGCTACGCCGACGGCACGTACAAGAGCACGCAGATCCGGCCGGGACGCTACTACGCCGTCACCCCCACCAAGAGCTGCACCTGGCAGATCACCGGGGCGGGAGGCAAGAACCTGGCATCGGGCACCTCCGCCACCGGAAAGCGGGTGGGGATCACCATCGCCGGGACAGCCCGTGCCTTCACCTCCACAGGCTGCTACGCCTGGCTGCCCGAAGGAGACAAGGGATGAGCAAGCTGCCGATAGCCGTGGCAATCCCCACGAAGAACGAGGGTCTGAACATCGCCGAGGCGGTGAAATCGGTCCTCGGCCACTTCGAGGCGGTCGTCGTCGTCGACTCGCACAGCACGGACGACACGGCGAAGATCGCCGAGAGCTGCGGCGCCGAGGTGCTGACGTACACCTGGGACGGTGGGCATCCGCGGAAGAAGCAGTGGTGCCTGGAGAACGTCCGCACGGACCTGGACTGGATCCTGCTGCTCGACGGCGACGAGCGGCTCAGTCCCGGTCTGCTGGCCGAGCTGCGGCAGATCTTCGCCGATCCCGGCTCGCCGAAGCCTGCGGCGTACGACATACCGCTGGGCTACTGGTTCTCGGGCCGGCGGCTGCGCCACGGATACACCATCCGTAAGCGGTCGCTGACCGACCGGACCCGGTGCCACTATCCGGAGGTCGGGGATCTCGCGGCGCCCGGCATCGGCGAGGTCGAGGGACACTACCAGCCGGTCGCACCGACGGCCGGCGCGCTGCGCAACCCCATCGAGCACCAGGACCTCGATCCGGTGTCGGCGTGGTTCGAGCGGCACAACCGCTACTCGGACTGGGAGGCGTGGCTGGAGCACCATCCGGACGTCAAGGAGCAGGTCCGGCAGGTGAAGTCGCGCCAGGGGCAGCTGTTCCACAAGGCGCCGTTCAAGCCGCTGGTGTCGTTCGCGTACATGTACGTCTACCGGCGGGGGTTCCTCGACGGCCGGGCGGGCTTCGACTTCGCGTTGGCGATGAGCTTCTACCGGTGGCAGATCGCACTCAAGTCCCGTGAGGGCAAGGTGGGGTGACCTGCCTGCGGTGTCAGCAGGCTGCGGCCTTCCGGCGGACCACGTCCTCATAGGTCCGCCGGAGGGTCTGTGTCACGGCCTCGATGGTGAAGTGCTCATTGACCAGCTGCCACGCCGCCTGCCCTGCTTCGGTGTTGGCCTCCGGCTCCAGGAGTTCGAGGATCGCCTGCGCGACCTTCTGGGCGTTGGAGTCGTCCTCGCCGACCCGGCTGTCGATCACCCGGCCCGCTCCGGCCCCGGAGACATCGGGGGCCAGTCCACAGGTGCGGGTGATGACCACGGGGGTGCCGACCGACATCGCTTCGAGGACGGAGACCCCGAGGGGTTCCTCGATCGACGGCAGTACGTACACATCGGCTTCCCGTCCGGCGGCGAGGACCTTCTCGTGGCCGAGCGGTCCCACATGGTCGAGCGATTCCGACACGCCAAGTCTCGCGGCCAGTTCCAGCGTTCCGGGGAGTGCTCCGGTGTCGGGTCCGGCCAGCACGAACGTGGCGTCCGGGTACTTCGCCAGAACAGCGGGCATCGCGGCGACGAAGTCCTCCGGGCGCTTGCGCTCCTGGATCCGGGCCAGGAAGAGCACCGTCGGCGGCCGCCCGGGGTCCCGGACGGGCTTGCACTCCTGCGGCCGCACGCCGTTGACCAGCCGCACGGTACGGGTGAGCGGCACCGGAGCGGCTACGGCATTCACATCGCGGCGTTCCATCTCCGTCAGATGCAGCACCGCGTCGGCGCGGCGCAGCACCTTCCGTACCCCCAGTAGATCGGTCAGCTGGGCGACGCGCTTCTCTGTCGGGTCCACCATGCCGTGCGTCTGGACGACCAGCGGGCGGTCCAGAGCCAGCGCAAGGAGTGCGGCCGGCAAGGTCACCAGGTCACGCATCAGGTGCACATGGACGACGTCAGCGCCGCGCATCATGCGGCGGGCGGCCAGCAGCAACGCGCCCGAAGTGATGCCGCTGACCTCGAACATCGGCAGCAGGTGGCGGGCCTGGAAGAGGTGGGCGGGCACCCCCTCGACCTCGCTCGGCAGCCCGTCGTCGAAGCCGTCGCCGAGGGCCATGATCCGGGCGTCGTCACCATGGGCGCGCTGAACCTTCGACAGGTTGAGCGCCACCCGGGTCGGACCGCCGAACGCATGGTCCGGAGTGTGCAGTGTGACGACGTGCAGGATTTTCACCAGGGTTCCCCTCGACCTCGGCCTACTCTTCACAGAGTAGTCATCCTGATTACCCCAAGTGGGTTGATTCGTTAGAGTGTTCACCGGTCCACGGAACGGGGGGCGTATGACGTCCGTGCATGAGACGGCGCCGTCCGTACCCGTACGGCGGGGCGGCCGGGCCGAGCAGGTCCAGCCGCCGGCGAGGCCGATGTCCTGGGCGATGCTCTCCCGGGCGCTGGCCGTGCCCCTCATCCTCGGTCTGGTCTGCTTCCTGCCCGCGGTGATCGCCGCCCAGCCGGGCACGGGCGTCCGCGACAACGCGTACTGGCTGCAGCTCGTGCTGACCTGCTACGCGGGGGCGCGGCTGGCCACGATGATCCTGTCCACCGGGCGCCGGCTCCTGCAGGGCGTCTTCTGGATGTTCGTGTACATCGCCATGGGGGTGGCGCCGTTCGCCCAGGCGGTCATCGGGCAGACCCCGACGCCCATGGTGGGGCCCCGGTCCGATCTGGTGACGGCGATCTCGCTGATCCTGGTGGGCTGCGCGGCCTTCGACCTCGGGGCGCTGCTCGCGTCCCGGCGGCCGCTGCGCCCTCGTACGGCGGCGCGCAGCGGCGGCGGTCCTGCCGCCGCGAACCGGATCAGGCTCCGGCTGCTGGTGCTGCTCGCGTTCGCGGCGAGCGGTTACTACATCCTGAAGCTCGGCGGGCCCGCGATCTTCTTCACCAGCCGCCAGGAGATCAGCGCCTCGGTCGCGGTCAGTTCGGTGGCGACGTCCGAGTCCAATGTGGGTTCGGCGTTCCTCAAGGGGTTCGGTACGGTACCTGCGTTGCTGGGGCTGCTGTTCTACACCCGCCGGCTGGTCACTTCCCGGCAGGCCCGGCGCTCCCCCTCGACGGTCCTGGTCTGGATCGCGCTCGCGATCCTCAACACCATCGTCAACAACCCGATCTCCAACGCCCGTTACTGGTTCCTGACGGTGCTGGTCTCGCTTCTGTTCACCGCGTTCCCGAGCAGCGCCGCGATGTACCGGTCGGTGCTCGCGATGGGGGTGGTAGGGGCGCTGGTGCTGTTCCCGTACGCGGACCGGTTCAGGTACGACGACGCCGGGTACCGGCCGGTGCAGTCGTCGTCGGTCTTCGAACCGCTGGCGGCGAAGGACTACGACCAGACGGTGATGTTCGCGAACACCATCTCCTGGGTCGACACCCGCGGCCACACGTACGGCCGCCAACTGGCGGGCTCCGCACTGTTCTTCGTGCCGCGGGCGGTGTGGAGCGGCAAGCCGGAGGACACCGGGGTCCGGGTCGGCCAGTGGATGGGGATGAACATGACCAACCTCTCGGCGCCGCTGTGGACGGAGTTGTGGGTCGACTTCGGCGCCGCGGGGATGGTCGGCGGTCTCGCACTGATCGGGTACGCCGCCGCCCGTACCGACCGCCGTTACGCGCGCGCGGTCTCCCGGGACGGCCCCGGGCCCGGCAGTGTCCTGGCGATCGCGGCACCGCTGATCGCCGGGTACACCTTCATCCTGCTGCGCGGACCTCTGCTGCAGTCCGCCGGGAAGCTGGCCATCGGGGTGCTCTGCCTGCTGCTGGTCACGAGCTTCAGGGGCCGGAGCGGACCGCGGGCGCACTGACCGGCGTCTGTTCCGGTGCCGTGCGGCGGCGCAGCCGTGCCACCCGGGTCCAGGTCGCGACCGCCTTGCAGACGGATCCCAGGCACAGCCCCCAGGCCGCGCCGGGCACGCCGCCAAGTGCGTAACCACCGGCCAGGAAGGCGACGGCGGCCAGCGAGAACATCACCTGGATGGAGAGGGTGGTGCGCGGGTCGAGCATCCGGAGCGCGAGCAGCCCGCAGGTGCCGACCGCCATCGCCGTGTACTGGCTGCCGGTCGCCGGCAGCAGGGCCGACGCCGCAGGCCAGGTGTCACCGAGCAGATGGCGGCCCACCGTGTCGGGCAGCAGGGCGAGCGCGGTCGCCCAGGCCGCGGCGGTCGCCGCCAGGACCGCGGCCAGGCCCACGGTGGCGCGCACCCGCCGCCGCTCGGAGCCAAGCCGTCCCAGCAGCGGCGGGCCGAAGCTGGTGGCGGAGGTGAAGAGCACATTGAGCGGCCCGAAGAGCGTGGTCGCGCCGCGCAGCGCCCCGACCACCAAGGGGTTGCCGAACACGCCGAGTCCGAGGACGGAGAGCTGGCTGGTCGCGTTCCCCACACCGAACTCCACGACGAACCGTTGCCCGAGGTGTCCTCGCTTCAGCAGGACCGACAGCCGCAGTGGCGTGCCCGCTGCTTCGCGGTGCAGCAGGGCGGCTGACAGCAGCAGCGCGGGCAGGGCCGACAGCCCCCAGACGACGACGAGCCTTGCGGCCGGGGCGCCGTGCGGCTGGACGGCCAGGGAGCCCAGCACACAGACCAGCCGCAGTACGTCGGCCGCCAGCGCCAGGTGCGGCAGTTGGAGGGTGGAGAAGGCGTAGCGCATGGCGTCCTGCCCGAGGACAACGGGCAGGACGAGCCCCAGCATCAGCAGGGCGCGCGCCGTGTCCCCGGGCACGAACAGACAGCCCGCGGCGAGCAGGGCGCCGAGCGCCGCCGCGACGAGCAGAGTGAAGGCGACCGCCGACCGGCACGCGCCGCGCACGTCGTCGCTGCCGCCGCGCCGCAGCACGAGCGGCTGCCCCGTGTACGCGCCGGAGATCCCCAGCAGCACCGTGAAGACGAGATAGACCGACGAGAAGCGGGCGAAGCCGTCGACGGTGGAGAGCCGGGCGGCTGCCACCAGCACCAGGATGTTGGTGAGCGCCGCCACCCCCTGGTCCGCGACGGAGCTGACGATCGCGGTGCGTGCTCTCACCTGCGGGCTGCGGGGGTGTCGAAGGTGCGCAGGCCCAGCGTTTCGGTCGGGTCGCCGGTGTGTTCCGGACCGTCGGGTCCGCCCCGGCCGTCCTGGTCGTCGTTGCCCGGCCGCGCCCCGCCACTACGGCGCCTGCTGGACTTCTTGTGGGATCGGCGCTCGAGGCGGCCCTGGCCCGGGTGCAGCAGGGTTCCGAGGACGGAGCCCCCGGCCGCGCCGATGATCTCGCGGATCCGCTCCAGGTCGCTGCGGTGCACCTCGCGCGGATCGCAGACCACGACGACGCCCTCGACCCGGTCGATCAGCGCGACGGCGTCGGCATACGACAGTACGGGCGGGGCCAGCACGATGACCACGGCGCCGGGGCGGTCGGCCTCGGCGACGATGCGGCTGACGGGCGCCGAGGTCAGGGCGCGCGGGACGTTGTCGACCCGGCGGCCCGCGATCAGCGTGAAGGCGCCGGAGCCGGGCACGTCCACATTGGTGCGGCTGTCCGACGGCCATGCGCGGTCGTCGCCCTCGGCGGCCCAGCGGGGCCGGCCCTGGACGGCCGGGCCGAGGTCCCGGGCCAGTGCCGGGGTGCGCAGATCGGCCTCGACGAGGAGCACGTCGCGGCCCATCTCTGCGAAGGCGGCTGCCAGGTTGACCGCCGCGGCGGCGGCCGCGGCGTTGTCGCCGCGCGGGGCAGTGACGAGGAGCCGGCGGCGCTGCTCGAACGACGGGTCATAGGCGAGCCGGAACGCCACCGCCCGGTACTCCTCGGCCAGTCGGCTGTCGGTGCGGCCGATGGCGAGCAGCGTGCCCGCGGAGCCACGCTCCCTGGGGAGGGTGCCCAGCAGCGGGGCGCCGAGAGAGCGGACCAGTTCGCGGGTGGAGCGGACCGCCGGGTCGAAGACGAGACGCACCCAGGACAGCAGCAGACCGAGCGCGAGTCCGACGACGCCGCCGAGCCCGAGCAGCAGGGGCAGTCCCGCCCCGGTGGGCTTCTCCGGCGCGACGGGCTTCTTGTTGAGGTAGCCGGGTGTGGTGTCGAGAGCGCGCAACTCCGATATTTTTCTGCTCAGTTCGGAGATCGCGACGACCAGGTTGGCCCGGGCGCTGGTCACGTCGTCGCCGCTGGCGCTCGCCGATTCGGCCAGCTTGTCGCGCTGCTCGGTGAGCGGCTTCAGTTGCGCGCGGTAGCCGTTGACCATGTTGTCGATGCTGTTCTCGGTGCGCTCCCTGCGAATCGCCAGATAGGCGTCGGCGAGCGCCTCGGCCCGGCGCTTGGCCAGTGCGGGGGTGCGGCCGGTGTAGGAGAAGCGCAGGACGAGGGTGTTCGGCGGGTTGGTGACCTGGAGGCCGGAGAGCAGCTTCCCGACCTCCACCCGGTCGTCGCGTTCCGCCAGGGAGCGGGCGGCGATGGTGCCGACCGCGTCGCTGACCGCGGTCTGCCGTTCGGAGCCGATGTTGATGCCCTTGTCGGCGGAGGCTCCGGTGGCGAAGGGGTCCGAGGTGGCGGAGCGTACGAACACCTCACCGGTGGCCGTGTAGCTCGCCTCACCGCTGAGCGCGAGCCAGCCGCCGCCGAGCAGCCCGACGACCACGCCGGAGGCGAGGAGCGACCGGTAGCGCAGCAGCTGTCTGAACTGGTCGCGCAGGAGCGCGGGTTCGTCCTGGTCCTCCAGGGCGCGGATCGGATGTGTCATCGGCATGGTCTCCCTTGCGCGTCGGCGAGGACCTCGGTGAGCAGGGCATCGAACCGGGCGAGGCCCGCTTCGCGGCTGAGGTGATGTGCGACGTACTCCGGTCCACGGGCGCCGAGCGCGTCCGCCTCGGCCGGCCCGTCGACGAGCCTCCGGACGGCTGCCAGCAGGGCGCCGGGGTCCTCGGGTGCGACGAGCACCCCGGCACCGGAGCGGCGCACCTCCTGGGCAGTGCCCCCCTCGTCGGCCACCGAGGCGACGACAGGGCGGCCGGAGACGAAGTACGACGTGAGTTTCGACGGGACACTCATATCGAGCACGGACGCACGCTGCGTCACGGCGAGCACGTCGGCGGCGGCAAGGACGTCGGTGAACTCGCCGGCACCGGCGGGCGGCAGGAAGTCGAGGTTGGGCAGGCCCGCCGCACGCGTGCGCAGCGCCTCGCGCTGGTTGCCGTCACCCATCAGCACGATGCGTACGTCCGGGGCCAGCCTGGCCGCGTCGACCAGGACTTCCAGGCCCTGTTTGAGGCCCATGTTCCCGGAGTGCAGCACCACCGGGGTCCCCTCGCGCCAGCCGAGCCGGGCCCGGGTGGTGGCTCGATCGGCCGAAGGACCGTGCACATGGGTCCAGTTGGGGACGAGGCGGATACGGGACGGGTCCACGCCGTAGGCGGTGACCCGTGGGACGAAGCTCTCGTGGATGACGCCGACGAGGGCTGCGGCACGGAGCGCGTAGCGTTCGGCCTTCGCGGCGACGGCCGCTGCCCGGTCCCCGCCGCGGATGCCGCTCTGCGCGGCGGCGGCGCCCATCAGGTCCTGCACGACGGGTATGTAGGGGACCCGGTGGCGGCGGGCAAGCCGGGCGCCTAGGACACCACCGGCCAGGCTCGGCATTTGCGAGATCACCGCGTCGGGTCGTGCCCCCGGCGGCGCCAGCAGACCGTGAGCGAGCACGGTGGCCTCGAAAACTCCCCTGCGCAGGGCGGTCTGACGGGGAGGCACATAGTGTCTTCGCCGGTGGACGGCGACGCCCGCGCGGCTCTCCTCGGTCCGCCACACCCCCCGGTAGTCGGCGTCCGTGCGCCAGGAGGGGTAGTGCGGCATGCCGGTCAGCACATGGGTCTCGGCCCCGCCCGCCGCCCAGTGCTCGGCGAGCTGGGCGGCGTACGGACCGATTCCGGTCAGCTCCGGCGCGTAGTTGGTCGAGACCACGAGGAGCCTGCGGTCTTCGAACGGCTTGTGATGATCAGCATCGGACATCGGACGATCGCCTTCCCCCCGGTACAGCCTCTGTTCCCTCCAGGGAACAGCCCCAAAAGTGAGCTTATCCGTTCACGTGATGCGCAAGTGGTCTTCACAGTAAGGTCATTGCACCATCAACACCGATACCGATATCCCGTGGGACCGGACACCATGTCCGGACACCTGCATCCGGGACACGGACGTCACGTTCACCGTGGGGGGAGAGAACGGATGGTGCACAGGGTCGGCTACGCGCCGGGGGTCTACGACCTGTTCCATGTAGGACACCTGAACATCCTGCGGCACGCCCGCAGCCAATGCGACTACCTGGTGGCAGGGGTCGTCTCGGACGAGATGGCCGCGCTCGCCAAGGGCCACAAGCCGGTGATTCCACTGCCGGAGCGGCTGGAGATCGTCCGCAGCGTGCGCTACGTGGACGCAGCGTTCGTCGAGACCGTGCCCGACAAGGTCGAGACGTGGCAGCAGGTCAGGTTCGACGTGATCTTCAAGGGGGACGACTGGCGGGGCACGGAGAAGGGGAAGCGGCTCGAGCGCGACTTCGCCGAAGTCGGCGTGGAGGTCGTCTACTTCCCGTACACCGTGCATACGTCCAGTACCCAGCTGCGCCGGGTACTGGACACGCTCGTCAGCCCGCCGCCCGGAGCGCTTTCAGCTCCCTGAACCACTTGGCGAGGAACGCCACCAGGAACAGCGCGTGCACGACGGCGAGTACGGCATAGCCGATACGGAACGCGTCCTCGTCGCCGAGCAGCAGGAACACCAGGCAGAACACCCCGTAGTCCGCGGGAAGCAGCGCCACGGCCCGCACCCGGGACACCGGAGCCGTGGCGCTGCCGGGCGATGCGGGGCGGGCGGCGGCCTTACCGAGCTGTTCGCGCAGCAGACCGGCACAGAAGGTCAGCACCGCGACGAACAGGAAGCCCAGCGGCAGCAGCAGCCAGCCCTCACCGGGCAGCTCGAAGAACCGGTGGAACGAGATCAGTACGGCGGCGTGTACGAGGATCATCTTGGCGCAGTCCACGACATGGTCCAGCCACTCACCGTCGGGCCCGCCCCGCCCGGTCAGCCGGGCAAGCTGCCCGTCGGCCGAGTCGAAGGCGAAGCCGACGGCCAGGGTGGCGTACACGGCGGCCGCGAGCCCCCAGGACGGACGGACCAGCGCCACCGAAGCGATAGCGGCGAAGGTGAATGCCGCACTGATCAAGGTGACTTGATTAGGCGTCAGTCCGAACCGGTAGGCGCCCGCCGCGAGCACCCGGCCGGCCGGACGGTTCACGTACCGCGAGTAGAGCGACACACCCTTGGCGGTCTTCTGTGCACCGCGCAATTCGCGCAGCACCGTTCCTGTGGATCCCATACGCCCCCCCAGCGTCCAGCCGTTCCCGCAGCGTCGGCGGGGCACCGCGGACGCTGCGGTCGGAGCCGCATCATGGCACGGAGAGCCGCTGTTGCGGGGCTACTCCGGAGGTCGGACCGGCAGGCGGGCGCCTCAGGCAGGCGCGGACCGGCACTCGGGGTGGCCCCAGCCGTTCGGGTTCTTGGCGATCATGTCCTTGGCCGCGTAGGGCTTTCCGCAGTGGCAGCGCCCCGCGAACCTGGCCCGGATGGTGCCCCCGGTGCGCGCGGCGCGTGCCGCACCCTCCGTCTTCTTCGCCGCCGTACCGCCGCTCCGGCCCCGCGACGCCCTGGCGGCGGCGGGCATCGGCAGCGGGGAGCCGTGTGCGGAACCCGCCACCCGCTGCGCCACGGCGGCCTCGCTGGCTGCCTGGTCGGCTAGGGCGTTGAGCGGGTCTCCGTCCACCTGGTGGGCGGGCACGTAGACGAAGTTCACCGTGCGGCCGCTGAGCAACGCGTCGATGCGGACCACCAGATCGCGGTTGGCCACCGGTTTGCCGGCCGAGGTCTTCCAGCCGTTGCGCTTCCACCCCGGCAGCCACTTCGTGACCGCGTTCATCGCGTACTGCGAATCCATCCGGACCTCGATCTTCGCGCCCGGGTCGGTGGACTCCAGCAACTCCTGAAGTGCGGTGAGTTCGGCGACGTTGTTGGTGGCGCTGCCCAGCGGACCCGCCTCCCAACGCTCGGGGCGCCCCTGTGCATCGGCCAGGACCCAAGCCCAGGCCGCAGGCCCCGGATTACCCTTCGATGCCCCGTCACACGCGGCGATCATGCGCTCGTTCATGCCCCCGATCATGCCAGCGTCACGCCGGCCGACGGCCACGCAGCCCCGATGGTAACGCAGCGTAACGCTTCCGAATGCGGAGTGCCCACGACGCTGGTTCTCTGATGGAGCCCGCTCTTCCCTAGCGTCCAAGGAGTGACGATGAGCGTTGCAGGCGAAACCAGTGGCCGAGCCCAGCAGATGCGCGAGAAGGCCAAGCACATGACCGAGGCCGCGGAGCGCGCAACCGATCCGGAGCAGCGTCAGCGGCTCGAGGAGAAGGCTCGGAAGCTGCAGGAGCAGAGCGAGCAGCTCAGCAACATGAGCGGCGAGACGCGCCCGCACAAGTAGGACCGCACCACGCACAGGCCGATGGTTTCGCCGTTCTGTCCATGAGTGGGCGGCGAACCATCGGCCTCTGCCGTTGGTCCCGGCCTCCGCCGTCGGCCACCCGGAGCATGGTTGCTCAGCCGCGAACCGGTCTTGGCGCCGCCCCCGGGACACCGCGCGGGCATGAACGGCGGCCACTGGATGACGTACGCCACCGACCTTACCGACGCGAGCAGTTGTGAACGACGTACGAGGTGCTCAGGGCTCGGTGACCGAGCGGACCAGCGGTGAGCCGAGGACCTGGTGACCGCCGCTGGCCAGCATCCGGACCTCGCCGCTGTCGCTGATCTCCGCGCGTACGATGCCTGTCTCGTCCTCGTAGACGGGATAGCCGCCGGCCCCCTCCCTCGCGGTCCGCCGAACGATCACGGCGTCGTCCTCGACGGCGGATGCCTGAAATACCAGCTCGTAACTTTCCGGGTAATCCATGAGGAGCTCCGGCCAACGATCTGCGGCGGCGAGTCCGCTGCCTGCGTCTCCCATTGTCGCCCACACCCGCGCGCTGTGCCTCAAGGGGACCGAGAGGGCCAAGAGCCTCAGGATGGCGGGGCGGCCTCGTCCGGTCCGCGAGTTCCCCGGCTGATCAGCCCCTCGATGATCGCGTCGAGTTCGTCGGCGACCGTGTAGTCGGCGGCGTAGGCGCGCCACTGGTCCTTGATCGCGGTGAGCCGCGGCAGCTCCTCCGCGTCCTCCTCAGTAATCATCTCGGGGAAGTAGTGCCTGCTCGGCGGATGCTCCGCACGACGGGCGGCGGCCCTGCGGAAGATCAGGTCGCTGTAGATGTACTGCCATATCGTCCAGCAGGCACGTACCGACCGGGCCGGGGAGAGACCGCACTTCTGGGCACAGTCGAGGATCTCCTCCGCCATCCACAGGGCGTCTCTGTCGGTCAGCTCGCCCAGCGCCAGGACATCGAGCACCCACGGTATCCGGCTGAGGACCCCATGCGCGTGCACAGAGACGGCGAGCAGCCGCTCGCGGGGGTCCTCGGGCAGTTCGGGACGCGGGAAGGCACCCGCGGTCCCGGACAGCGTGAGCATCAGCAGCTCGTCCTTGTCCCGTACGTAGTGGTAGAGCGCCATCGGCGTGCTGCCGAGCTCCTTCGCCACCCGTCGCATGCTCAGGGCGTCCAGCCCCTCTTCCTCGAGGATGCGGCGCGCGGTGGCGACCATCGTGTCGGGGTCCAGCCTGCGCGGCCGTCCCATGGACCGCCTGGCTGCCGCCTGCTTCTTCTCTGCACCCGACACGTGTCCATTGTCCCTCCCACCTCCCCCGCGACGGCTTTCTGTACGCGTATAGCAATCTGCCCGCGCGGGTCAGGCGTGGCTCCGCAGGCGCAGCCGGGCGCCCACCTCCGATACGCAGGTGATCTGCCAAACCACCGCTGCGGCCAGTCCCCAGACCAGGCCCACTGCACCGAAGTGGCCGGCGAATCCGGCGAGCGCGAGGGTCAGCAGCAGGCAGGGCAGCGACCAGGTGAGGGTGTGCCCCCATGGGGCATCGGCCACCACCGCGGCCAGCACCCCGACACCGAAGTACACGGCGAGGCCCGCGCACAGCAGCCAGCGTGCCTCGTCCGGGGCGGGGCCGTGCGGATGCGCGATGGCCAGCCCCAGGCCCGCGGCCAGGACAGCGATCGTGCAGCTCGTCATACAGTGCAGCGTCAGGGTGACCCGCACCGGTAGGTCGTTCGGGCCGGCCTTCGGTACGCCGCCGAAGCCGTACAGCAGGGACATGCTCCACAACGCGACGAGCAGGACGAAGGCGCCGGTCGCGACACCGAGCATGGGCACGTCCCAGGCGGTGTCCGCAGCCGCTGAGGTGATCCGGACGACCCCCTCGCCCAGCACGATGATGACGAAGAGGCCCAGTCGCTCCACCAGGTGCGGCACATCGGAGCAGGCCGCCTCGATGACCGGCCGCCGATCGGACTGGCCTCGCTTCCTGACCATGCGCTGCACGCGTGCCTGCGCATCTCGGAGCATGCGGCTGCCCGAGGCGGTGAGCTTGATCAGCAGGTCGAACGCGAGGCCGAGAGCCCACAGCCAGTACCGCACCGGGGCATCCACCCACAGCGAGACGATCCAGGGCAGCGTTCCGCCGCCCACCTGGGCGAGCGGCCAGTCCACCACGACCTGTCCGGGCCGCCACAGCCGGCCGGACAGCCAGCGCAGGAAAGCGTATGCGATCACGAACGCCAGGGCGTGGTCGGTACGGATACCGGGAACGGCCGCGACCATGACAGCCAGTCCGAACATCCCCAGCAGGAAACCGGGCGTCCAGGCGCGGATTCCCTCGACGTTCCCGTAGACGGTGAAGCAGACCCACGCGATCCAGAAAGCCAGATAGAGCACTACGTAGAGGCCGAGGTCAGCGACTGTCGGACCGTCGTGCAGCAGGTGTGAGAGCTGCAGGACACCCGCGACGACGACCAGGTCGAAGAAGAGCTCGATCCAGGAGGCATGCCGCTCGGCGGGCGGCTGACGTGTACTCATGAGGGAATCATGGGCCAGGTGTTCCGCTCCTGGACGCAGGCAGCCACGCCTCGCGGCGCCTGGTCCGGGCCAGGGGCGTGGCAGGACATCGGCCGGCGGGGACGGTCAGAGCCGGACGATGACCAGGGCGGTGTCGTCGATGGCGCCGCCGGGCGGGAGCAGTTCGAGCAGGTCGGCGTCGGCAAGGGGTTCGGGGTCGATTCCCTGGTGGCGGACGAGGGAGTCGACGAGGCGGTCGAGGCCGACGTCGATGTCCTCGCGGCGGCGTTCGATCAGGCCGTCGGTGTACAGAACGAGGGCGTCCCCCGCGGCGAAGGCGGTGGCGTTCTCGGGCCGGGGAACGGGGTCCGGACGGGCACCGAGCGGGGGGTCGGTGGCCTGGTCGAGGAACTCCACAGTGCCGTCGGTGTGCAGCAGTGCGGGCGGGGGGTGCCCGGCGCTGCTGTAGGTGATGGTGTGCGTGTCCCAGTCGATGTACGTCGTGACAGTGGTGTTCTCGGCGCCGTCGACCGAACGGGCGTACAGGTCGACTACTTCCAGGGCCTGGGCGGGGCCGTCGGCGACGCAGGAAGCAACGCTGAGCGCGCTGCGGAGCAGGCCCATGACGCCGGCGGCTCGAAGACCGTGGCCGACGGCGACGGCGACGCCGACGCAGTCGCCGGGCAGGTCGACCAGGTCGTACCAGTCGCCGCACACGTTCAGCGAGCCGACTGCGGGCCACGTCATAGCGTTGCAGCGCCATGGCGTTCCGCTCGCCGGTGGCCCGGACCGCCACCCGCTTCGTGCGGGTCAGGACTCGCGCCGCCTTCTGGGTCCGTGCGGATCGACCTGGCATGACTTCGCTTCTACACCTGCACAGCCGCGGTTTGGGGCGTTGTCACGCTGTCCCGTCACATCCGCATGGTGCATCCACTCGGGGAGGCCGCGGTGACGGTCGCACTCGAACGGCCGTAGCGCTCGAACAAGGCCAGAAGCGGGCGCGGGCGATGACGACTCCAGGATGGATACGTCAAGGCAGGTCACTCACGCGCGGGTCCAGCTCGGCGAGTTGCGTCTGCGTGGTCGGGAACTCGCAGGATGCCCCGTTCGCGCTCGCTTGCGCCGTGGACGGCGTCGCCCGGGCGGTGTCTGGACGCACTCGGCATGCGTGGGACCACCACTTCGGGCAGGAGCCGGAAGTAGGGAAAAAACGAAAGGGCCCGGGTATAGGGATCCGGGCCCTTCCAGCAGTAGCGGGGACAGGATTTGAACCTGCGACCTCTGGGTTATGAGCCCAGCGAGCTACCGAGCTGCTCCACCCCGCGTCGGTAAACCCAACCCTACGCCATCCCAGCGCGCACTCGTGACCACCTCAGTGTTGTGCTGTGCTGCGCTTTGGGGCGAGCTTGCGACTTACTTGTTGACCTTGTCCATGCGCCAGGCAACCATCCCTGGCATCCCCTCGGGGTCGTCTCCGGGCAACCGGCCATGACTGCGAGGGGACTTGCGTGGCCGACCGGTGCAGGGCTGTCAGGCCGGCTCCCCGGCCTCATGGACCAGCTTCTGCTCGGTCCAGATGGTTTTGCCGTGCTTCGTGTAACGCGTTCCCCAGCGGTCGGAGCACTGGGCGACGAGGAGCAGTCCCCGGCCGCCCTCGTCGGTGGTGCGGGCATGTCGAAGCCGTGGCGCGATGCTGCTGCCGTCGAAGACCTCGCAGGTCAGGACCAGGTCGTGGATCAGGCGCAGCCGGATGGGGGCCTTGGCGTGCCGAATGGCGTTGGTGACGAGCTCGCTGGCGATGAGCTCGGTGGTGAACGCCGCCTCGTCCAGGCCCCACGAGGTGAGCTGGCGGGTGACGAGCGACCGGGCCGTGGAGACGATGGCCGGGTCCGTCGGCAGGTCCCACGATGCGACCCGGTCGGGATCCAGTGCGTGTGTACGGGCGACGAGGACGGCGGCGTCTTCGCGGGCCCGCCCCGGGACCAGCGCCTCGGTGAGCATGGAGGCCGCCTCCTGCACCGAGCCGGACGGCCGGGCGAGCAGGTCTGCGAGTCGGGCCTCCTCCGGGTCGCCACCGCGCGCCTGGAGAAGCCCGCTGGTGTGGAGCGCGAGCAACGAGCCCTCCGGCATCGTCACCTCGGTCTTCCCGAACGGCGGCCCGGGGAGGCCGAGAGGGGCGGCGGACGGAACGTCCAGCATCGTCGCCCTCCCGTCGGGGTGGACGACAGCGGGGCCGGGATGGCCTGCGCCGGCCGCGGAGCAGCGCAGGGAGATGGGGTCGTAGACCAGATAGAGCAAGGTGCACCCGGCGCCCGAGCCGGCATGGGGCGCATGGGGCGCGTCGGAGCCCGCTTCGTGCGGCGGTTCGTTGCCGTCGGGCCGGGGCCCGGCGTCGTCGGCGAGACGCCGTACCAGGTCATCGAGGCGGGCGAGCACCTCGTCGGGCTCCAGGTCCAGATCGGAGAGCGCGTGCACGGCCGCGCGGAGCCGTCCCATGGCGGCGGCGGTCTCCATGCCGCGTCCGGGAACGCTGCCTGCCACGAGCGCCGCCCGGGCCCCCGACAGCGGCACGACATCGACCCAGTCACCGCCGCCCCCGCCGTGCACGTACTCGTAGGCCACGTCCACCCCGTTGTTCCGGGGCGGTCCCCCCGGAAGCAGACTGCGCTGCAGTGCCACAAGGGAGTTGTGCTCGCGCAGGTAGCGGCGGGCGTTGTCCAGACAGAGCGCGGTGCGGCGGCCGAGCTCGGTGGCCACGGTGAGATCGTCCTGCTGGAAGGGGCCCTGGTCCCCCCAGCGGTAGAAGGTGGCGATCCCCAGGGCGCGGTCCTGGGCGACCAGCGGTACGAACATGAGGGAGTGGATGTTCTCCTCCAGCATCCGCCGGCCGCGAACGGGATCGCTCAGCACCCAGTCGCTGTCAGCGGTCAGCGGGCTGATCAGGCGCGGTTGCAGATCGGAGAGAGCCTGGGAGGACGGTGCCGTCGGCGGGAACGTGCTGTTCTCGCCGACCGGGTAGGCGCCCGGCGGTGTGTCGGGCCGCCGGGACCGCGACGCCGCCCGGCGCAGCACGGCGCCGGGCTGCACCGGGCCGGAAAAGATTTCCTCGCCCATGAGCACTGGCTCGAGAACCTCGACGCCGATGCTGTCGGCCAGCCTGGGCACTGCCACTTCGGCCAACTCCTGGGCCGTGCGCATCACATCGAGTGCGGTTCCGATGCGTGAACCACCCTCGGCGAGCAGCGCGAGCCGCTCCTGCGCGAGGGAGCGGTCGGTGACGTCGACCGCGGCGTCAGCCACGCCCAGGACACGACCGTCGTCGTCCTCGAGGCGGAACGCGGAGACCGAGTAGACGTGCGTGTGCTCCGGGTCCCCCGGCGGCCTACCGCGTTTCTCGAATCCGATCACCGGTTCGCCCGACTCCAGCACGCGACTCAGCACCCGTTCCAGCAGCTCCGGGTTGAAGTCGGGCCATACCTCGGTCGGCCGATTGCCGATCGCTCCCTCAGTGGGGGTACCGTGCATGCCTTCCGCAGCGCTGCTGAACCGCACCAGCCGCAACTGCGGGTCGAGAACGAAGAGCCCTACCGGAGACCGGGTGAACAGCGCCTCGAGCAGCGCCCGGTCCAGGTCCGACTCCGGGGGACCCGTCGGGAGAAGCGTCACCGTCCACCGCGCGTCGGAGCCGCTTCCTGCCCCAGTCGATGCCACGGGGCGGATGGACAGCCTGCAGGGCACCGGCCGGCCCGTGCGATGGCGCACCACACTCGTGACGCCATCGGCGCCGGCCGATTCCTCGGCCGTGGCCAGGAACTCGGCCGCTGGGCGGCCCAGCACCCACTCGGCCGGATATCCGAGCATCTGCTCGGCTTCCGGACTCCATCCGGTGATGACGCCTCGCACCCCGATTTCGGCCCGGGCCGGGTTTCGCATCGAATGGTCGTCGAGCCGGTCCGTGCTGTGTTCGACGTCCGGTGCACCCATGCCCACCAGCCTCGTCCTGCGTCAGCGCGTTCGTGCTCCCAGTCTCCTCCACGGCGACCCGCTCACAACTCGTCGAAAGGCCTCCCCCATGCCGCGCAGCAAGAGATTACCGTTCGGTAACACAGGCGCAGAGGGATTGGCGGCGCGGGCGGCGCGAGGTTGACTCATCAACCATGACTGACTGGACCGGCCGCACCGCCGTCGAGATCGCTGCCGCCGTACGTGAAGGACGGGCCGCCGCGGCCGACGTCACCCGACAGCACCTCGACCGCATCGCCCGGCTCGATCCCGGTCTGTCCGCGTTCCGGCACGTGCGGGCGGAGCAGGCGCAGGCGGAGGCGGAGAGGGTGGACCGGCGGCCCGACCGTGCTTCCCTGCCGCTCGCCGGGGTCCCGGTTGCCATCAAGGACAACATCGCGGTCGCGGGTGAGCAGGCCCGCTCCGGATCCGCCGCCACTGCACCGGACCGCAGCGCGGTCGACCACGTGATCGTCGAGCGGCTGCGGGCGGCGGGCGCCGTGGTGATCGGTCTGACCAACGTGCCGGAACTCTGCCTGGTCCCGATGGCGGACAGCGTCTACGGGATCGCCCGCAACCCCTGGAACGAGCAGCGCACACCCGGCGGCTCCTCGGGCGGCAGCGCGGCAGCGGTGGCCGCCGGCCTCGTCCCACTGGCGCACGGCAACGACGGGTTCGGCTCGATCCGCATCCCCTGCGCCTGCTGCGGAACGATCGGGATCAAGCCGGGACGCGGCGTCGTGCCGCACGCACCGGACGACTCGACCTGGTTCGACCTGGTCGAGAACGGCCCGATCGCGACCACGGTGCAGGACGCCGCCCTCGGACTGGCCGTGATGGCCGACGAACCGGACTTCGCGCAACTCGGCGACCCGGGAACGCTGCGCATCGGCGTGTCGGTCCGGACGATTTCGCCGGGCTTTGCGATCGCCCCCGGATACCGCCGTGCCGCAGCGGAAACCGGCAGTCTGCTGGAAGAACTCGGGCACGCGGTGTCCCGGCACACCCGACGCTACCCGGCATGGCTGGGACCCGCGTCGCTGAGCTCCTGGTACGCCTCGGCGCGCCTGAGCGCCGAGGGCCTCGACCGCACCGAACTCGACCGGAGCACGCGGCGGTTGGCCGCTGTCGGCAGGGCGCTGGCGGCCGTACACCTGCAGGGGGACCGCGCGCGCGACCGCTGGCGCAGCGAGGCAGCAGAACGCTTCTTCGGACAGATCGATGTGCTGCTGTTGCCGGCGCTCAGCCAGCCGGCAGCGCAGGCGAAGCGCTGGGGCGAGCACGGCGCGCTGCGCACCTCGGCGGTCAGCACCCGCACGGCCTCACTCTTCGGCTCCTGGAACATCGCGGGCTGGCCGGCGCTCGCCGTCCCCGTGGGCGTGGACGCCGACGCGATGCCCGTCGCGGTGCAGCTCGTCGCCAAGCCCGGTGGGGAGAAGCGCCTGCTGGAACTCGCCGCGCAGATCGAGGCCGCCAAGCCCTGGCCGCGGCACGCGCCGCGCTATGACGCCGCAGGCAACACCGGGGCACCGATCGCGGAAGAAGGCTGATCCCTGCTTCGGCCCACGCGCAGGAAACCTCGGCCGCCGCAAAACCCAACTGACCCGCCCGCCCAGGTCGCTTATTGTCAACGTGATTCCTGGCGGCGGCCTCGGCTCGGTCAGGACGAGGACCATGACGTGGAGGATGATTGTGCGCTACCGCGAGCTGGGACGCAGTGGACTGTCCGTGTCCGAGATCGGATACGGCGCGTGGGGCATCGGTGAGTCCAGCTGGGTGGGTGCCACGGAGGACGAGTCCCTACGCGCCCTGCACCGTGCCATCGACCTCGGCGTGAACTTCATCGATACGGCACGCGGCTACGGCGAGAGCGAGCGGATCGTCGGCCGGGCCGTCCGCGAGCGGGCCGACGACGAAGTGCTCGTCGCGACCAAAGTTCCGCCGAAGAACGGCACGTGGCCGGCGCCCGATGGCCTGGACCCGGCCGAGGCATTCCCGGGCGAGCACATCCGCAAGAGCCTGGAGACCAGTCTGCGCACCAGCGGCCTGGACCACTTCGATGTGCTGCAGTTCCATGTCTGGAGCGATGACTGGGTCGACCGTGGCGACTGGCTGGAGACGATCGCCGAACTGAAGCAGGAGGGAAAGATCCGCCTGTTCGGCGTCTCCATCAACGACCACCAGCCCGACAACGCACTCGCCCTCGTCCGCAGCGGCGCCGTGGACAGCGTGCAGGTCATCTACAACCTCTTCGACCAAGCGCCCGCCGACGCGCTGCTGCCGGCCTGTGAGCAGCACGGCGTCGGTGTCATCGTGCGGGTGGCACTGGACGAAGGCGGCCTCACCGGCCGGATCACCGCCGGCACGACGTTTCCCGAGGGTGACTGGCGCAACCGCTACTTCCGCGACGACCGCCCGGCACAGGTCGAACAGCGGGTGGCCGCGATCGTCGCCGACCTCGGCATCGATCCCGATGAGATCGCTGAGCACGCGTTGCGGTTCGTGCTCAGTTCGCCGGCGGTTTCCACCGTCATCCCTGGCATGCGCTCGGTACGCAATGTCGAGCGCAACACGGCCCTGAGCGACGGGCGTCCGCTCACCGCCGACCAGTTGGCCGTGCTGGCCAAGCACCGGTGGCAGCGCAATTTCTACTCGTGATCCGCGGGCACCATGGCCGGGGCCGGGCAGAGTACGCGGTTCACCGCCGCGCGCCGCCCGGCCGTGTCCTGTTCTACCGACGCTCCAGCGAACCCCGGACGAATGCTGCCTGGCCGGCGTGCTGCAGGTCATCGGCAATGACACTGATCAGACGCACGCCGAGGGTGACCGGCGGCGACCAGGTCTCATCCACAATGCGATCCAGGGACCTGGCGTGGAGACCACGAATGAACTCGACGCTCTGCTCGTGGACGGCGTCGTGGTAACCGAGCAGCAGTTCGGGCGAGCCCACCTGGACAGCCGCGACCTGTTTCCTGCTGTGCCCGTACCCGGTGGCGCCCTTGTCGAAGGGCAGGGCGAAACGGTCGGCCCAGTCCTGGGAGAACCAGACCTGCTGCACACCGGCCGCATCCGAGACATGGTCGTCCTGAATCCGGGTGAGGTGCCAGACCAGCCATGCGATCGAGTTCGCGCCGTCATCGAGCCGGACGTGCAGGTCGTCGACGGACAGGCCCTCGACCGCTGAGTGCACCGATTCCTGGATTCGTGTGAACGCGTCCGTCAAAAGATCTGCGCTGTTCATGCGAACACCATCGCCGCTCACGCGCCCGGACCCTGCCATCGACACGCGTTGCACCACCCGCCGCGCGCCGCGCGCCTCGACGACAGCGGGCGCTGACCGCCGGTCCGGCGCAGGCCGTCCCGTCAGTGCCGTCCGCACCGGTGCCACGGACACCGGGACGCACTTCTGCCTCCCCGTGATGAACCCGCTCCCAGGAACCCGATGCCGATGCCGAGCATCCAGGAGTCCTTGGCCAGCGGGATGCCGTTCTGCGTAGGTAGCAGACTGCCGGGCTCCCGCATTCCGGGGACCCTCAGGTACAGACCGACCAGCCCCGCGGAGAACCCGGTCAGTGCCACGCCGGCCAGCCGCGTCGGAACGAAGGGGGCGAGCAGCGTGCTGCCGACTGCGATCTCCGACCAGGCGAGCAGCCGGGTGAAGCGTTGTGCGTCCAGCTTCTTCAAGAACGGATAGGCAACGCAGGCCATGCCGTGCACGCCCGTGGCCGTCTCCTCGTCCGCCTTCAATTTGCTCAACCCTGAATTCAGGATGAACGCGCCGGTGGCAAGGCGCGGGGCCACGTCGCGTGCTTCAAGGTTCAGTGTCATGGGAGCCTCCGTCGATCAGGTACTCGGCCCCTCGTCGACCCTAGCCAGAAGGTGGCAGAGGCGGGTGATGTGTTGTTTTTGCTGGGCGAGTTTTGGGAAATTCGCCAGATTCCGGGGGGGGGGTT
>NZ_JBEXID010000042.1:0-65719 GCF_040608395.1 Streptomyces sp. NPDC005181 | reverse complement strand
CGTGGGTATCCCCGGCTGAAGCAGGGGATACCCACGCAAGATCAAGGATGGTGGAGATCGCCCCGAGCGTGCCGGACGCGCTGCTCTTCGGGCTGCTGTGGGTGGGGGGAGCGGTGCTGGTGGCGCCGCATCTGCTGCGGCTGGTGGGGCGTCCGGCCGGCACGGCGGCTCCGGCCTCTGCGTGGGCCCCGGGAACGCAGCCCCCGCCTCCCGCCTGGAACCCCCGGCCGCAGACACCGCCCACGACCGTTCCCACGGCCATGCCCACCCCGTACCCCGCGTACGACCCGCAGACCGTCCACCTCGGCCCCGCACCGGCCCGGCCCCCGGGCCGACGCCGAGGCGGCGACAGCCACCGCAGCAGCCACCGCCCGTAAGCGCTCCGTCGTCGTCTGGAGCGTGACCCTCGTCGCGGCCATCGTGCTCGGCGGCGGGCTCACCGCCGGAGTCCTGTTCCTCAAGAACGACAAGAGCGACACCCGGCGGCCGCCCGCGGCGGCCGCAGAGGACAACAAACCCGCGGCGTCCGGGAGCAGCGACGGCACGCCCCCCGAAGCCACCCCGCCCACGTCTCCGACCGCGTCCGCGACCACGCCCCCCGCGGCGCCCACCGTCCCCGCCGGCTACCGCATGGTCTCCGACAGCGCCGGCTTCTCCTTCGCCGCCCCGGTCCAGTGGGACCGGGAGAGCGAGAAGAACCACCAGATCACGTACGCGGGCTCCACCGGCCGGGCCGAGCTGAAGGTCGGCGTCATCCGCAACGCCCCGTACACCTCGTACGAGAACTTCCAGAACCTGGAGCGGACCGCCGACGCCAACCAGAAGGACTACCGGCGGCTGCAGCTCCGTGCCAACACCTTCCAGGGACTCCAGGGCGCGATCTGGGAGTACACGTACGAGGACAGGCGGAGCGGCGAGACGATCCACGCGATCGACCAGAGCTACATCGCCGACGACGGCACCGAGTACGCGATCTACACCACCGAGCGCGACCGCTACTGGTCGGACGCCCGGCAGATCTTCGACACCGCCCTGTCCATCTGGATGCTCAACGACATCGACTGATCCGGCTCGTCACGCAAGCAGCCGACGACCTCACGTCCTCGCCGACCACGGTCCACAGGCAGTAGCCGAGTTCGCCGTCGGGGAGCCCTTCGAAAGGTTGATCAGCAGGCCCCCATAGACTGCACGGGACATGTGCCGCGCGGCACGCGATTTCGAATCCTCGGGAGATCCGACCGTGACCGAGCCCCTCTCCGAACACAGCGCGGATGTGATCGTCGTCGGGGCAGGCCCAGCCGGCTCCACGACCGCGTACTACCTCGCCAAGGCCGGACTCGACGTTCTCCTGCTGGAGAAGACCGCTTTCCCGCGCGAGAAGGTCTGCGGCGACGGCCTCACCCCGCGAGCCACCAAGCAGCTCGTCTCCATGGGCATCGACATCTCCGAAGAGGCCGGCTGGCTGCGCAACAAGGGTCTGCGCATCATCGGCGGCGGCGTCCGCCTCCAGCTGGACTGGCCGGATCTCGCGTCGTACCCGGACTACGGTCTGGTCCGCAAGCGTGACGACTTCGACGAGCAGCTGGCCCGCCAGGCGCAGAAGGCGGGCGCGCGGCTGTACGAGCGCTGCAATGTCGGCGCCCCGATCGTCGACGAGCGCACCGGCCGCATCACCGGCGTGCAGGCGAAGCTCGGCGAGGAGAAGACCCCGGTCACCTTCCACGCCCCGCTCGTCGTCGCCGCCGACGGCAACTCCACCCGGCTGTCGCTCGCCATGGGCCTGCACCGTCGCGAGGACCGCCCGATGGGTGTGGCGGTCCGTACGTACTTCACCTCGCCCCGCCATGACGACGACTACCTGGAGTCCTGGCTGGAACTGTGGGACCGGCGCGGCCCCCAGGACCGGCTGCTGCCCGGCTACGGCTGGATCTTCGGCATGGGTGACGGCACGTCCAACGTCGGCCTCGGCATCCTCAACTCGTCGTCCGCCTTCAAGGAACTGGACTGGCGCGAGGTTCTCAAGGCGTGGTGCGCGTCGATGCCGGAGGACTGGGGCTACACCCCGGAGAACATGACGACGCCGATCCGCGGCGCCGCGCTCCCCATGGCCTTCAACCGCCAGCCGCACTACACCAAGGGGCTGCTGCTCGTCGGTGACGCGGGCGGCATGGTCAACCCGTTCAACGGCGAAGGCATCGCCTACGCCATGGAGTCGGGCCAGCTCGCCGCGGACGTCATCGTCCAGGCGCACGCCCGCGCGACCCCGGCCCAGCGCGAACTGGCGTTGCACAACTACCCGAAGATCCTCAAGGAGACCTACGGCGGCTACTACACGATGGGCCGCGCCTTCGTGAAGCTGATCGGCAACCCGAAGGTCATGAAGATCGCCACGCAGCGCGGTCTGACGCACCCGCTGCTGATGAAGTTCACGCTGAAGATGCTGGCCAACCTCACCGACCCGACGGGCGGCGACGCGATGGACCGCATCATCAACGGCCTGGCGAAGGTGGCCCCGCGCTCCTGACCGTACGGCGGCGTCCGGTCAGTAGTAACCTTTCTCGCCGTCGATGATCTCCCGTACGGCATCGAGATGACCGGCGTGCCGGGCAGTCTCCTCGATCATGTGGAACAGCATCCACCGCAGATTGGCGGAGGCGATCTCGAAGTCGGGATGACGGCCCACGTCCTCCAGGGCGTGGGCCGCGACGATCTCGTCGGTGACGGCGCACTGCTGCTCGTACTCCATGAGGAGCTGCGCGAGCGGAATGCCGTCGACCCGCATGTCGGCATCCTCGGTGTCCGGGTCGAACCGGGGTCCCACGGCGGGCCGGCCGAGGAACATCACCTCGAACCAGTAGTTCTCGACCCAGCGCAGATGCGAGACGATCGCTGCGGCCGACAGACGCGGCGAGGCGGGGAGCACGGCCCGGTGCGCATCGGTCTCGGACAGCCCCTCACACTTCCAGTGGACGACGGCCCGCTGCATGTCGAACCAGCCGAGCAACTGGGTTCGCTCGTCGGCTTCGTACGGTGGGCGTATCCGCGGGCGGCTCATGGGAGCCGAAGCTACCGCAACCGACCGCACGGCTGAGGGCCGTCACTCCCGAGCGGGGAGTGACGGCCCTCAGCCGGATCACATGCGCTTGTGAATCCGAGAACTCAGCGAACTCGCGGAGTTCAGAGAACGCGGACCGCGCCCGACGGCGGGTCGTAGTCCAGGGAGCGGAGCACCACACCGGTGCTCGGGTTCTGTGCGCCGACGAACTGGCCGCCGCCAACGTAGACACCGACGTGGTACGCGGAGCCCGCGCCGCCCCAGTACAGGATGTCGCCCGGCTGGAGGTTGCTCAGGGAGACCTGGGTGCCGGCGGTCGACTGGGCCTGCGAGACGCGCGGGAGGTCGACGCCCACCGAGCGGAAAGCGGCCTGGACCAGGCCGGAGCAGTCCCAGGAGTTGGGGCCGGTGCCGCCGGACACGTACGCGTCGCCGACCTGCGCCTTGACGAAAGCGATGACGGACGCGGCGGAGCCGGTGGCGCTCGACGAGGAGGGGGCGACGGAGGTGGAGCCGGACGTGGCGCTGAGCGTCGTACGGGCCTCGGAGCGGGAGGCGCGCAGGGCGGCCTCCGCCTTGGCCTTGGCGGCGGTCTCGGCCTTCTTCTTGGCCTCTGCCTTGCGCACGGCCTCGGCCTTGGCCTTCTTGGCGGCCTTGGCGGCGGTGGTGGCGGCGGCGTCCTCGTGGGCCTGCGTCTCCAGGTCCAGGGCGACCTGCTGGGTGGCCTCGGCGGACGCGGCGACGGCGGTGGAGAGCCCGGTGGTGAGGGTGGGCATCTCGATGGTCTGGGTCACCGGCTCGGCCTGGGCCGGACCGGCGGCTGCGGCGACCGCGATGGTGCTGAGGACGCCACCGGCAACTCCGGCCCGCAGCGCCGTCTTGGAGGCGCTTCGGCGGGGCTTCCGGTGGCTGGGTATGTGAGCGGTGTGGGACATGGGTACTAGCGCTATCAGGGGCTCAGGGGTCCCTTCAAGAAACGTGTGTTGCGACACAGTTACGTACGGAATCTGTGAATCCGCTTTCTGGCGGCCCTTATTGACGCCGTAACGGGCAAAACGGGCAGGCGTGATCACTGCTGTGATCACGGCCTTTCGGGAATTCGCCCGAATTGCCCGCCGCTTACCATCCGTTCACACCAATGGCCAAGCCCGCTTTTGTTGAAGGCTCGGTGGAGTGATGCAGGTCACAGCATGACTGTTACGTGGCGGGCATAAGAGCGGCCGGCGGGCGCGGTGCCGTCGACGGCGCCGCGCGGGTGGCCTTTCGCCCGGAAGATCGTGAATTTGCGCACGCGTCCACTTCGCTCCCCGTGGGCCCCTCGCGCGGGTGAGCCCAGACCGGGACGGATCCTCGTATCACTCCCTGCCGTCCATTGCCAATTTGCACGCCGAGGCGTCTGATTGTTAGAGGAACATCGCTTTGACCAGCGGTAACAACATCAGATGTCACGTCTCGTGATCGAGCAGCCGCTTTGCGTGCGAAGGTCATCGCTCATCCGGCTTCATGATCGTTCGCCTGGTGGTGGAGATCACAAAGTCGGTGTAGCACCCCGTGTCGCAGATCACAGGACGGCAGGCATAGGATGCGGGGCAGTCGGGCTTGTGAACTGCCTCACATGTGCACGATCTTGGTGAGGTGGCGAGCCGGTCGCCCGATGCGGTCCAACGGTCAAGGACGACTGGAAGGAGCGAGGAGCGTGAATGCCTACGCGCCCATCCTCGTGCTCGGCGCCCTCGGGGCAGGGTTTGCGATCTTCTCCGTGGTCATGGCCACGCTTATCGGCCCCAAGCGATACAACCGAGCAAAGCTCGAAGCGTACGAGTGCGGTATTGAACCCACCCCCACTCCAGCCGGAGGCGGCCGCTTCCCCATCAAGTACTACCTGACGGCGATGCTCTTCATCGTCTTCGACATCGAGATCGTCTTCCTCTATCCCTGGGCGGTCACCTTCGACGCCCTGGGGATCTTCGGGCTCGTTGAGATGCTGCTCTTCGTGCTCACCGTCTTCGTCGCCTATGCGTATGTATGGCGTCGCGGCGGCCTGGAATGGGACTGAGGGGCTGAGGGGCACACCATGGGACTCGAAGAGAAGCTGCCCAGCGGCTTCGTGTTGACCACTGTCGAGCAGGCCGCCGGCTGGGTGCGGAAGTCCTCCGTATTTCCTGCCACCTTCGGCCTCGCCTGCTGCGCCATCGAGATGATGACGACCGGAGCCGGGCGCTACGACCTGGCCCGTTTCGGGATGGAGGTCTTCCGCGGATCGCCGCGGCAGGCGGATCTGATGATCGTGGCAGGGCGGGTCAGCCAGAAGATGGCGCCCGTCCTGCGGCAGGTCTATGACCAGATGCCGAATCCCAAGTGGGTTATCTCCATGGGGGTTTGTGCGTCATCGGGTGGGATGTTCAACAATTACGCCATTGTGCAGGGTGTTGATCACATTGTCCCGGTCGATATCTATTTGCCAGGCTGTCCGCCGCGTCCCGAGATGCTGTTGGACGCCATTCTCAAGCTCCACCAGAAGATCCAGAGCTCCAAGCTCGGGGTCAACGCGGAGGAGGCCGCCCGCGAGGCGGAGGACGCGGCACTCAAGGCGCTTCCCCTGATCGAGATGAAGGGGCTGCTGCGGTGAACGACGAGCAGAACAGCAACGGCGTACCCGCGCCGCGCGACGAGACCGGCGAGGTCATCGGCGTGCGGAAGGGCATGTTCGGCGCCGACAACGGCGGCGACACCTCCGGCTACGGCGGCCTCATCCGCACGGTGACACTGCCGGGCGCCACGCCCCGGCCGTACGGCGGCTGGTTCGACGAGGTGGCCGACGAGCTCGAAGGGGCCCTGGAGGAACAGGACCTGCTTCCCGGGAACGCCATCGAGAAGACCGTCGTCGACCGCGGCGAACTCACCTTCCACATCGCCCGCGAGCACCTGCTCACCGTGGCTCGCACGCTGCGCGACGACCCGGCCCTGCGCTTCGAGCTCTGCACGGGGGTGAGCGGTGTCCACTTCCTCGGCGACAAGGGCCGGGAGCTGCACGCCGTCTACCACCTGCGGTCGCTCACTCACGGCCGGCTGATCCGGCTGGAGGTCTCGGCCCCGGACAGCGACCCGCACATCCCGTCCCTCGTCACGGTCTATCCGACCAATGACTGGCACGAGCGCGAGACCTACGACTTCTTCGGGCTCATCTTCGACGGGCACCCGGCCCTCACCCGGATCATGATGCCGGACGACTGGCAGGGCTTCCCGCAGCGCAAGGACTACCCGCTCGGTGGCATCGCCGTCGAGTACAAGGGCGCCCAGATCCCGGCTCCGGACCAGCGGAGGTCGTACTCCTGATGTCTACTCCCCATGCAACGCCCCGGGCCACGACCGAGGGGACTGTATATACAGTCACCGGCGGCGACTGGGACGAGGTCGTCGAGTCGGCGGTCAAGTCCGACGACGAGCGCATCATCGTCAACATGGGCCCCCAGCACCCGTCCACGCACGGCGTGCTGCGGCTGATCCTGGAGATCGACGGCGAGACCGTCACCGAGGCCCGCTGCGGCATCGGCTACCTCCACACCGGCATCGAGAAGAACCTCGAATTCCGGAACTGGACCCAGGGCACCACGTTCGTCACGCGCATGGATTACCTGACGCCGTTCTTCAACGAGACGGCGTACTGCCTGGGCGTCGAGAAGCTCCTCGGCATCGAGGACCAGATCCCCGACCGGGCGACGGTTCTGCGCGTGCTCCTGATGGAGCTCAACCGGATCTCCTCGCACCTGGTGTGCATCGCCACCGGTGGCATGGAGCTCGGCGCCACCACGATCATGATCTACGGATTCCGTGATCGTGAACTCATTCTCGATCTCTTCGAGCTGATCACCGGGCTCCGGATGAACCATGCGTTCGTCCGGCCCGGCGGACTCGCCCAGGACCTGCCGCCGGGCGCGGTCGACCAGCTGCGCGAGTTCGTGAAGACCATGAAGAAGAATCTGCCGGAGTACGACAAGCTCGCCACCGGCAACCCCATCTTCAAGGCCCGCATGCAGGACGTCGGCTATCTCGATCTGACCGGCTGCATGGCGCTGGGCGCCACCGGCCCGATCCTGCGCTCCGCCGGACTCCCGCACGACCTGCGCAAGACGGACCCCTACTGCGGGTACGAGAACTACGAGTTCGACGTCCCCACCGCCGACAGCTGCGACGCCTACGGCCGCTTCCTCATCCGTCTCGAGGAGATGCGCCAGTCGCTGCGGATCATCGAGCAGTGCATCGACCGGCTCGCCCCGGGACCGGTGATGGTCGCCGACAAGAAGATCGCCTGGCCCGCGCAGCTCGCGCTCGGACCCGACGGACTCGGCAACTCGCTCGACCACATCAAGAAGATCATGGGCACCTCCATGGAGGCCCTGATCCACCACTTCAAGCTGGTGACCGAGGGCTTCCGGGTCCCGGCCGGGCAGACGTACACCGCCGTCGAGTCGCCCAAGGGTGAGCTCGGCGTGCATGTCGTCTCGGACGGCGGAACCCGCCCCTACCGGGTCCACTTCCGCGACCCGTCCTTCACCAATCTCCAGGCCATGGCGGCGATGTGCGAGGGCGGCCAGGTCGCCGATGTCATCGTCGCCGTCGCGTCCATCGACCCCGTGATGGGAGGCGTCGACCGGTGACCGAAGTACGTCAGGAAGTCAGTCTGGGGATGCCGCAGCTCCCCGCCCCCGCCTACCCGGCCGAGGTGCGCGCCAGGCTCGAAGCGGACGCGAAGGAGGTGATCGCCCGCTACCCCGACAGCCGCTCCGCGCTGCTGCCGCTGCTGCACCTGGTGCAGTCCGAGGAGGGGTACGTCTCCCGTACCGGCATGGCGCTCTGCGCCGAGCTGCTCGGCCTCACCACCGCCGAGGTCACCGCGGTCGCCACCTTCTACACGATGTACCGGCGCAGGCCGAGCGGCGACTACCAGGTCGGTGTCTGCACCAACACGCTGTGCGCGGTGATGGGCGGCGACGCCATCTTCGACCGGCTCAAGCAGCACCTCGGCGTCGGCAACAACGAGACGACCGAGGACGGCAAGGTCACCCTCGAACACATCGAGTGCAATGCGGCCTGCGACTTCGCACCCGTCGTGATGGTCAACTGGGAGTTCTTCGACAACCAGACGCCCGAGAGCGCGACCCAGCTCGTCGACGACCTGATCGCCGGGCGCACCGTCGAACCCACCCGCGGCGCCCCGCTCTGCTCGTACAAGGAGACCGCGCGGATCCTGGCCGGTTTCCCCGACGAGCGGCCCGGCGCCGTCGAGGCGACCGGCGGCGCCGGCCCCGCCTCGCTCGTCGGCCTCCGGCTGGCGAAGGGCGAGGAGCTGCACCCGAAGGTCGTCGCTCCGCGCGGCGAGTCGGCACGCGCGGAAGCTCCGCAGGAGCGCCCGCAGCCGGGCGCCGAGCATCTCAGCTCCCACGACGCACCGCAGCAGACCTCTGCATCCGACCCGGACCACTCGGCCGGTCCCGCAGCTGAGGAGGGGGAGTGATGACGTTGGCAGCCGAAATCAACGACGGGGGCGGCAACGACAGCGGGGCCAGCCCCGAGAAGCTGCTCTCGCCCGTGCTCTCCGCCTTCTGGGACGAGCCCGAGTCCTGGACCCTGGACACCTACAAGCGGCACGGCGGCTACGAGGGGCTGCGCAAGGCCCTCGCCATGTCGCCGGACGACCTCATCGCGTACGTCAAGGACTCCGGACTGCGCGGCCGCGGCGGCGCCGGCTTCCCCACCGGCATGAAGTGGCAGTTCATCCCGCAGGGCGACGGCAAGCCGCACTACCTGGTGGTCAACGCCGACGAGTCGGAGCCCGGGACCTGCAAGGACATCCCGCTCCTCTTCGCCAACCCGCACAGCCTCATCGAGGGCATCGTGATCGCCTGCTACGCGATCCGGTCCTCGCACGCCTTCATCTATCTGCGCGGTGAAGTCGTCCCCGTACTGCGGCGGTTGCACGAGGCCGTGCGCGAGGCGTACGAGGCGGGCTACCTCGGGACGAGCATTCTGGGCTCGGGGCTCGACCTGGAACTCACCGTGCACGCGGGCGCGGGCGCGTACATCTGTGGTGAGGAGACCGCCCTGCTCGACTCGCTCGAAGGGCGACGCGGCCAGCCCAGGCTGCGGCCACCCTTCCCCGCGGTCGCCGGTCTGTACGCCTGCCCCACTGTGGTGAACAACGTCGAGTCCATCGCGTCGGTTCCCGCGATCCTGAGCAAGGGCAAGGACTGGTTCAAGTCGATGGGCAGCGAGAAGTCCCCGGGCTTCACGCTGTACTCGCTCAGCGGGCATGTCGCCAGCCCCGGCCAGTACGAGGCACCGCTCGGCATCACTCTGCGCCAGCTGCTCGACATGAGCGGCGGCATGCGCCCCGGTCACCGGCTGAAGTTCTGGACCCCGGGCGGCTCCTCCACCCCGATGTTCACCGACGAGCACCTCGATGTGCCCCTCGACTACGAGGGCGTCGGCGCCGCCGGCTCCATGCTCGGCACCAAGGCGCTCCAGTGCTTCGACGAGACGACGTGCGTGGTGCGGGCCGTCACCCGCTGGACCGAGTTCTACGCCCATGAGTCCTGCGGCAAGTGCACGCCATGCCGTGAAGGCACCTACTGGCTCGTCCAGTTGCTCCGCGACATCGAGGCCGGCAAGGGGCAGATGGCCGACCTCGACAAGCTGAACGACATCGCCGACAACATCAACGGCAAGTCCTTCTGCGCCCTCGGCGACGGCGCCGCCTCGCCGATCTTCTCCTCGCTGAAGTACTTCCGCGAGGAGTACGAGCGGCACATCACCGGCAAGGGCTGCCCCTTCGATCCCGCCAAGTCGACCGCCTGGGCCGACGAGAAGAACGCTCACCAGGGGGTGAACGCATGACAGTCACCACAAGTGCGCCCTCCGGGGGCGGCGAGGCGGCGGTCCCGCCCGAGGACCTTGTCACGCTGACGATCGACGGCATCGAGATCAGCGTGCCCAAGGGCACACTGGTCATTCGGGCCGCCGAACTCCTCGGGATCGAGATCCCGCGCTTCTGCGACCACCCGCTCCTCGACCCGGCCGGCGCCTGCCGGCAGTGCATCGTCGAGGTCGAGGGCCAGCGCAAGCCGATGGCGTCCTGCACCATCACCTGCACCGACGGCATGGTCGTCAAGTCGCAGCTCACCTCACCGGTCGCCGACAAGGCGCAGCGCGGGGTGATGGAGCTGCTGCTGATCAACCACCCGCTGGACTGCCCGGTCTGCGACAAGGGCGGCGAGTGCCCGCTGCAGAACCAGGCGATGTCGCACGGCGACCCGGACTCCCGGTTCGACGGGAAGAAGCGGACGTACGAGAAGCCCGTCCCGATCTCCACCCAGGTGCTGCTGGACCGTGAGCGGTGTGTGCTCTGCGCGCGCTGCACCCGGTTCTCCAACCAGGTGGCGGGCGACCCGATGATCGAGCTGCTGGAGCGCGGCGCGCTCCAGCAGGTCGGTACGGGCGAGGGCGACCCGTTCGAGTCGTACTTCTCCGGCAACACCATCCAGATCTGCCCGGTCGGCGCGCTGACCTCGGCGGCGTACCGATTCCGCTCCCGGCCCTTCGACCTGGTGTCGTCGCCGTCGGTCTGCGAGCACTGCGCGGGCGGCTGCGCGACCCGCACCGACCACCGGCGCGGCAAGGTCATGCGGCGGCTCGCCGCCAACGACCCCGAGGTCAACGAGGAGTGGGTCTGCGACAAAGGTCGCTTCGGGTTCCGTTACGCACAGCAGCGGGACCGGCTCACCACTCCGCTGGTCCGCGATGAGGACGGCGTCCTCGCACCGGCGAGCTGGCCCGAGGCGCTGGCGGCCGCGGCCACCGGACTCGCCGCCGCACGCGGCAGGACCGGTGTCCTCACGGGCGGCCGGCTGACCGTCGAGGACGCGTACGCATACAGCAAGTTCGCCCGGATCGCGCTCGACACGAACGACATCGACTTCCGGGCGCGGGTGCACAGCAGCGAGGAGGCCGACTTCCTGGCCGCCCGCGTCGCCGGGCGCGGACGCGACCTGGACGGCAGCGGTCTCACGTACACCACGCTGGAGAAGGCGTCGACCGTGCTGCTGGTCGGCTTCGAGTCCGAGGAGGAGGCCCCCGGCGTCTTCCTGCGGCTGCGCAAGGCCAACCGCAAGCACGGCCAGCGCACCTTCGCCGTCGCCTCGCACGCCACCCGCGGACTGACGAAGGCGGGCGGCACGCTGCTTCCCGCCGCACCCGGCACCGAGACCGAGTGGCTGGACGCGATCGCGGGCAGCGTCGGACTCGACGGCGACGGGGCCGCGGCCGCCGAGGCGCTGCGCGGCGAGGACGCCGTGATCGTGGTCGGCGAGCGACTGGCCGCGGTGCCGGGCGGGCTGACCGCCGCGGTACGGGCCGCGACCGCGACCGGGGCCCGGCTGGTGTGGATCCCGCGCCGGGCCGGCGAGCGCGGTGCGGTGGAGGCGGGCGCGCTCCCGTCGCTGCTGCCCGGCGGCCGCCCGGCCACCGACCCGCGGGCCAGGGACGAGGTGGCGGCCGTCTGGGGCGTCGCCGAGCTCCCCGCCCGGTTCGGCCGCGACACCGGCCAGATCGTCGAGGCCGCGGCCAGCGGCGAACTGGGTGCGCTGCTCGTCGCCGGCGTCGAGGCCGTCGACCTGCCGGACCCGGCGCGCGCCCTGGAGGCACTGGACCAGGTCGGCTTCCTCGTCTCGCTGGAGCTGCGGCCCAGCGAGGTCACCGAGCGGGCCGACGTGGTGTTCCCGGTCGCCGCGGTGGCCGAGAAGGCCGGCACCTTCCTCAACTGGGAGGGCAGGGCCCGGATGTTCGAGGCCGCGCTCAAGCCGGAGCAGCTGACGCGGACGCCCGCCCCGACGGACGCCCGGGTCCTGCACATGCTGGCCGACGCGCTCGACGTCCACTTCGCGCTGCCGGATCTGAAGTCCGTACGCCGTGAGCTGGACCGGCTCGGCGGCTGGACCGGCACGCACGCCACCGACCCGCACGCGTCGGCGCAGCCGCTGCCGCGGCCCGGCGACGGCGAGGCGGTCCTCGCGGGCCACCGGCTCCTGCTCGACCAGGGCAGGCTCCAGGAGGGTGACGCCGCGCTGGCCGGCACCCGGCACGCCGCGGTCGCCCGGCTCTCCGCCGTCACCGCCGCCGAGACGGGGGTGAAGGACGGCGATCTGCTGGCCGTCACCGGGCCGTCCGGCAGCGTCGAACTCCCGCTGCAGGTCACCGACATGCCGGACCGAGTGGTCTGGGTGCCGCTGAACTCCGTCGGGCGGGGTGTCCCGGCCGACACCGGCGCCCACCCCGGCGGATTGGTCCGGATCGGCCCCGCCGCACCGGGTACTCCCGACGTCACACCGGAGGTGCGAGCGTGACTGCCCTCGCTCAACTGGCCGCGGCACCCGACCGTGCCGTACTGGCCGCCGAGGATCTCTCGATGTTCGGCACCGACCCCTGGTGGCTCGTCGTCATCAAGGCGGTGTTCTGCTTCGCGTTCCTGATGGTGACCGTGCTCTTCTCCATCGTGTGGGAGCGCAAGGTCGTCGCCTGGATGCAGCTGCGCATCGGCCCCAACCGGCACGGCCCCTGGGGCATGCTCCAGTCGCTCGCCGACGGCATGAAGCTGATGCTGAAGGAAGACGTCATCGTCAAGCGGGCGGACAAGGTCGTCTATGTCCTCGCGCCGATCGTCGCCGCCGTACCGGCGTTCATGGCGATCGCGGTGATCCCGTTCGGCCCGTCCGGCAACGAGGTCTCGATCTTCGGCCACCGTACGGCGATGCAGCTCACCGACCTGCCGATCGCGATGCTCTACATCCTCGCGGTCGCCTCGGTCGGCATCTACGGCATCGTGCTGGCCGGCTGGTCCTCCGGATCGACGTACCCGCTCCTCGGCGGCCTGCGCTCCTGCGCGCAGATGATCTCGTACGAGATCGCGATGGGCGCCGCGTTCGCCTCCGTCTTCCTCTACTCCGGGTCGATGTCGACCTCGAAGATCGTGGAGGCGCAGCAGGACCGCTGGTTCATCATTCTGCTGCCGGTCTCGTTCATCATCTACATCGTCACAATGGTCGGCGAGACCAACCGTGCCCCGTTCGACATGCCGGAGTCCGAGGGCGACCTGGTCGGCGGCTTCAACACCGAGTACTCGTCGATCAAGTTCGCGATGTTCATGCTCGCCGAGTACGTCAACATGGTCACCGTCTCCGCGGTCTCCACGACCCTGTTCCTGGGCGGCTGGCGAGCCCCGTGGCCGATCAGCACCTTCTGGGAGGGTGCGAACCACGGCTGGTGGCCGATGCTCTGGTTCGTCATCAAGGTCCAGCTGCTGCTGTTCTTCTTCATCTGGCTGCGCGGCACCCTGCCCCGCGTCCGCTACGACCAGCTGATGAAGCTCGGCTGGAAGATCCTGATCCCGGTCTCCGTGGTCTGGCTGATGCTGGTCGCGACCGTGCGGGCCCTGCGCAACGACGGCTTCGACTTCACCAGGATCGTGCTGTACGTGGCAGGCGCCGTGATCGCGATCCTTCTGGTCTCCTTCGTCGCCGACATCTTCCGGGACCGGTCGGCCAAGGAGGCCGGGGCGGAACCGGAACCAGGACCCGCGTTCGACCCGATGGCGGGCGGATTCCCGGTGCCACCGCTGCCCGGACAGACCCTGCCGCCGGTACCGCGCCGCAGGCCACGGCATGAGCGGGAGCTCGTTGTCAGTGGCGGGTCGGATACTCAGAGTGACGACAGTCGGATGGGCGGAAGTCCGAGTGACGGAAAGGAGGCTGACGGTGCCTGAGTCATCGGAACCCTCGGGGGAGAAGTTCCAGAACCCTGTGGCCGGCTTCGGCGTGACCTTCAAGGCCATGTTCAAGAAGCGGCTGACCGAGCAGTACCCGGAACAGCAGAAGGTGACGGCGCCGCGCTTCCACGGACGGCATCAGCTCAACCGTCACCCTGACGGTCTGGAGAAGTGCGTCGGCTGCGAGCTGTGCGCCTGGGCCTGTCCGGCGGACGCCATCTACGTGGAGGGCGCGGACAACACCGACGAGGAGCGCTACTCCCCGGGGGAGCGCTACGGCCGCGTCTACCAGATCAACTACGCGCGCTGCATTCTCTGCGGACTGTGCATCGAGGCCTGCCCGACCCGGGCGCTGACGATGACCAATGAGTTCGAGCTCGCCAACACCACCCGCGAGAGCCTCATCTACACCAAGGACGAGCTGCTCGCGGGGCTGGAGGAAGGCATGGTCGACACCCCGCACGCGATCTACCCGGGGATGGACGAGCAGGACTACTACCGGGGTCTGGTGACGGAGGCCGCGCCCGGTACGGAGCGTCAGACCGCTGTCTCCGAGGGCGAGAAACCGTCCGACGGCGAGAACGAGAACAACGGCGCGGCCCAGGAGGTGGACGCATGACCGGCCTCGCCGCAGCGGCCTCCGACACATCGCTCGGGGAGGCCGTCCAGTTCTGGCTGCTCGGCACGGTCGCCGTGCTCGGTGCGCTGTCCACCGTACTGATGAAGAAGGCCGTGCACAGCGCGCTGAGCCTCGCCGGGACCATGATCGTCCTGGCGGTCTTCTACCTCGCCAACGGCGCGTACTTCCTCGGCGTCGTCCAGATCGTCGTCTACACGGGCGCGATCATGATGCTGTTCCTCTTCGTGGTCATGCTCGTCGGTGTCACGGCGGCGGACTCGCTGAAGGAGACTCTCAAGGGGCAGCGCTGGCTGGCCGCGGGCTGCGGACTCGGCTTCGGTGTGCTGCTGATCGCGGGCATCGCCCACGCATCCCTGAACAGCTTCAACGGACTCGGCACCGCCAACGCCGCACACGGCGGGAACGTCGAGGGGCTGGCCAGCCTCATCTTCACCAAGTACGTCTTCGCTTTCGAGCTCACCGGCGCCCTGCTGATCACGGCGACCGTCGGCGCGATGGTGCTCACCCACCGCGAGCGCACCGAACGGGCCAAGACCCAGCGGGAGATGTCCGAGGAGCGCGTACGCGGCAAGCACCTGCCGCCGCTGCCCGCCCCCGGTGTCTACGCCCGGCACAACGCGGTGGACATCGCCGGCCTGCTCCCGGACGGCACCCCGTCCGAGCTCACCGTCATGCAGACGCTGCGCAAGCGCGGCCAGATCCGTGACGTGTCGAACGAGTCGCTCACCCAGCTCAAGGCGCTGGAGCAGCGCTCCGAGGAGCGGCTCGGCCGGGACAACGAAGAAGAGGAGGTCACCAAGTGAACCCGGTCAACTACCTCTATCTCGCTGCCCTGTTGTTCACCATCGGCGCGTCCGGGGTGCTGATCAGGCGGAACGCGATCGTGGTGTTCATGTGCGTCGAGCTGATGCTCAACGCCTGCAACCTCGCGTTCGTCACCTTCTCCCGGATGCACGGCAACCTCGACGGCCAGATCATCGCCTTCTTCACGATGGTCGTCGCCGCCGCCGAGGTCGTGGTCGGGCTCGCGATCATCGTGTCGCTGTTCCGTTCCCGCCACTCGGCCTCGGTCGACGACGCCAGCCTGATGAAGCTGTAAGGGGACGCTGAATCGTGGACAACCTCATTGCGCTGCTCGTTGCGGCGCCTCTGCTCGGAGCGGCCGTCCTGCTGTGCGGAGGCCGTCGGCTGGACCGCTTCGGACACTGGATCGGCACGCTGCTCGCCGCCGTTTCCTTCGTCATCGGTGCGGTGCTCTTCGTCGACATGCTGGGGAAGGGCGCCGACCACCGGGCGCTGCACCAGTACCTGTTCAGCTGGATCCCGGTCGAGGGTTTCCAGGCCGATGTGGCCTTCCAGCTGGACCAGTTGTCGATGACGTTCGTCCTGCTGATCACCGGTGTGGGCACGCTGATCCACATCTACTCGATCGGCTACATGGAGCACGACGAGCGCCGGCGCCGGTTCTTCGGCTATCTGAACCTGTTCCTCGCGGCGATGCTCCTGCTGGTCCTCGCCGACAACTACCTGCTGCTGTACGTCGGGTGGGAGGGCGTCGGTCTGGCGTCGTACCTGCTGATCGGCTTCTGGCAGCACAAGCCCAGCGCGGCCACCGCCGCCAAGAAGGCGTTCCTGGTCAACCGGGTCGGCGACATGGGTCTGTCGATCGCGATCATGCTGATGTTCACCACATTCGGCACGTTCGCCTTCGGTCCCGTCCTGGCATCGACCGGGGAGACGAGCGAGGGCAAGCTGACGGCGATCGGCCTGATGCTGCTGCTCGCCGCCTGCGGCAAGTCGGCCCAGGTGCCGCTGCAGTCCTGGCTCGGTGACGCGATGGAGGGCCCGACCCCGGTCTCCGCCCTCATCCACGCCGCCACCATGGTGACCGCGGGCGTCTACCTGATCGTCCGCTCCGGCACGATCTTCAACGCCGCGCCGGACGCACAGCTGGTCGTCGTGGTCGTCGGTGCGGTCACGCTGCTCTTCGGTGCGATCGTCGGTTGCGCGAAGGACGACATCAAGAAGGCCCTCGCCGGGTCGACGATGTCGCAGATCGGCTACATGATCCTGGCCGCCGGGCTCGGCCCGATCGGCTATGTCTTCGCGATCATGCACCTGGTGACGCACGGCTTCTTCAAGGCCGGGCTCTTCCTCGGTGCCGGTTCGGTCATGCACGGCATGAACGACGAGGTCGACATGCGGAAGTTCGGCGGCCTGCGGACGTACATGCCGGTCACCTTCATCACCTTCGGTCTCGGCTATCTGGCGATCATCGGCTTCCCCGGCCTGTCCGGCTTCTTCTCCAAGGACAAGATCATCGAGGCGGCGTTCGCCAAGGGCGGCACCGAGGGCTGGATCCTCGGCGTCGTCACGCTGCTGGGCGCCGCGATCACCGCGTTCTACATGACGCGCGTGATGCTGCTGACGTTCTTCGGCGAGAAGCGCTGGCAGCCCGACGCGGAAGGCCACGCGCCGCATCCGCACGAGTCCCCGAAGTCGATGACCATCCCCATGATCATCCTGGCGTTCGGTTCGGTCTTCGCCGGAGGCTTCTTCTCCATCGGCGACCGCTTCCTGAACTGGCTGGAGCCGGTCACCGACCACAGCCACGGGGATTCGCCGGTCGGTGCCGCGACCGTCACCGCCGCCACCATGGTGGTGCTCGCCATCGGCGTCGCCATCGCCTGGGCGATGTACGGGCGCCGGCCGGTACCGGTCGTCGCCCCGCGCGGCTCGCTGCTCACCCGGGCCGCCCGCCGCGACCTCCTGCAGGACGACTTCAACCACGTGGTCCTGGTCCGCGGCGGCGAGCACCTCACCCGCTCCCTGGTGTACGTCGACCACACCCTGGTCGACGGCGTCGTCAACGGCACGGCCGCGTCGATGGGCGGGCTCTCCGGCCGGCTGCGCAAGCTGCAGAACGGCTACGCCCGCTCCTACGCGGTCTCGATGTTCGGCGGTACGGCGGTCGTCATCGCCGCGACCCTGCTGATGAGGGCGGTCTGATCACATGTCCTTTCCCCTCCTGACAGCGACGGCGGCGCTCCCGGCGATCGGCGCGATCGCCACCGCAGCCGTCCCGGCCGCCCGGCGGACCACCGCCAAATGGCTGGCGCTGCTCTTCTCGCTGGCCACGCTCGTGCTGGCGGGCGTCGCGCTCGCCCGCTTCGAGCCCGGCGGCGCCCGCTATCAGCTCACCGAATCACACGCCTGGATCAAGGATTTCGGCGTCCGGTACGAACTCGGGGTGGACGGCATCGGGATGGCGCTCATGGCGCTCACCGCCCTGCTGATCCCGTTCGTCATCCTGGCCGGCTGGCACGACGCCGACCCTCTGGAGACGAAGTCCTCGCGCTGGCGTCCCACCCAGGGCTTCTTCGCCCTGATCCTGATGGTCGAAGCGATGGTGATCCTCTCCTTCGAGGCCACCGACGTCTTCCTCTTCTACCTCCTCTTCGAAGCCATGCTCATCCCGATGTACTTCCTCATCGGCGGCTTCGGGGACCGGGCCCACACCGGCAGCGACGAGAACGCCGCAGCGCAACGCTCGTACGCCGCCGTGAAGTTCCTCCTCTACAACCTGGCCGGCGGGCTCATCATGCTGGCCGCCGTGATCGGCCTGTACGTCGTCGCGGGCACCTTCTCGCTCTCCGAGATCGCCGAGGCCCGCGCCAACGGCTCGCTCTCCATGGCTACCAGCACCGAACGCTGGCTGTTCCTCGGGTTCTTCTTCGCCTTCGCGGTGAAGGCCCCGCTCTGGCCGCTGCACACCTGGCTGCCCAACGCCATGGGCGAGGCGACCTCCCCGGTCGCCGTCCTGATCACCGCGGTCGTCGACAAGGTCGGCACGTTCGCGATGCTCCGCTTCTGCCTCCAGCTGTTCCCGGAGGCCAGCAAGTGGGCGACGCCGGTGATCCTGGTCCTGGCGCTGATCAGCATCGTGTACGGGGCGCTGCTCGCCGTCGGCCAGCGCGACATCAAGCGACTGATCGCCTACGCGTCGATCTCGCACTTCGGCTTCATCATCCTGGGCATCTTCGCGATGACCAGCCAGGGGCAGTCGGGTGCCACGCTCTACATGGTCAACCACGGCATCTCGACGGCCGCGCTGATGCTGGTGGCCGGCTTCCTGATCACCCGCCGCGGTTCGCGGCTCATCGCCGACTACGGCGGGGTGCAGAAGGTGGCGCCGGTCCTGGCCGGCACCTTCCTGATCGGCGGTCTCGCCACGCTGTCGCTGCCCGGGCTCGCCCCGTTCGTCAGCGAATTCCTGGTCCTGGTCGGCACGTTCAGCGCATACCCGGCGGCCGGCATCGTCGCCACCACCGGCATCGTGCTCGCCGCGCTCTACGTCCTCGTCCTCTACCAGCGGACGATGACAGGCCCGGTGAAGGCCGGTGTCCAGGGCATGGCCGACCTCAAGGCCCGGGAGCTGGTGGTGGTCCTCCCGCTGATCGCGCTGCTGATCTTCCTGGGTGTCTATCCGAAGCCGCTGACGGAGATCGTCAACCCCGCGGTGCAGCACACCATGTCGGACGTCCAGAAGAAGGACCCCCAGCCTGAGGTGGAGGCCGCCAAGTGAGCGCAACAGCTGTCCACAGCCTGTGGACAATGGCGGGCGGGGTGACTTCGGCCGCCCCGAAAGAGAAGTTCAACGCACCGGTCATCGAGTACGCCCAGCTGACCCCGGTCCTCATTGTGATCGGTGTCGCCGTCGTCGGTGTACTCGTCGAGGCCTTCGTGCCGCGCCGGGCCCGCTACTACACGCAGGTCTTCCTGACCGTCGTCGCCCTCGCCGCCGCGTTCGCCGCGGTCGTCGGCCTCGCGGCCGGGGGGTACGGCACGACGAAGGCACACATCGCAGCGATGGGCGCCATCGCCGTCGACGGACCCGCCCTGTTCCTGCAGGGCACCATCCTGCTGACGTCGCTCGTCGCCGTCTTCACATTCGCCGAGCGCCGGCTCGACCCCGTGGCGCACGGCAACCGGGTCGACTCGTTCGCCGCACAGGCCGCGTCCGTCCCCGGCAGCGAGAGCGAGCAGGCCGCGGTCAAGGCAGGCTTCACCACCACCGAGGTCTTCCCGCTGCTCCTCTTCTCCGTGGCCGGCATGCTGGTCTTCCCGGCGGCCAACGACCTGCTGACGCTCTTCGTGGCCCTGGAGGTCTTCTCCCTCCCGCTCTACCTCCTGTGCGCCGTCGCCCGCCGCAAGCGGCTGATGTCGCAGGAGGCCGCGGTGAAGTACTTCCTGCTCGGCGCCTTCTCCTCGGCGTTCCTGCTCTTCGGGATCGCCCTGCTGTACGGGTACGCGGGCTCCGTCTCGTACGCGGCCATCGCCGATGTGGTCGACGGCTCCGTCACCCAGATCGACCCGGCGCTCGCCGACACCATGGGCAACGACGTGCTGCTGCTGATCGGCGGCGCGATGATCCTGACCGGGCTGCTCTTCAAGGTCGGTGCCGTCCCGTTCCACATGTGGACCCCGGACGTCTACCAGGGCGCCCCGACCCCGGTCACCGGCTTCATGGCCGCGGCCACGAAGGTCGCTGCGTTCGGCGCGCTGCTGCGCCTGCTGTACGTGGTGCTGCCGGGCCTCAGCTGGGACTGGCGGCCGGTCATGTGGGCCGTCGCGATCGTCACGATGCTGGGCGGTGCGATCGTCGCCATCACCCAGACCGACATCAAGCGGCTGCTGGCCTACTCGTCCATCGCGCACGCCGGCTTCATCCTCGCCGGTGTCATCGCGACGACGCCCAGCGGCATCTCCTCGGTGCTCTTCTACCTGGGTGCGTACTCCTTCGTGACGGTCGGCGCGTTCGCCGTCGTCACCCTGGTGCGCGACGCGGGCGGCGAGGCGACGCACCTGTCGAAGTGGGCCGGGCTCGGCCGACGCTCGCCGCTGGTCGCCGCGGTCTTCGCGGTGTATCTGCTGTCCTTCGCCGGTATCCCGCTGACCGCGGGCTTCGCCGGAAAGTTCGCGGTCTTCAAGGCGGCGGCGGAGGGCGGGGCCGGCGGTCTGGTCGTGGTCGGTGTGATCTCGTCCGCGATCGCCGCGTTCTTCTACATCCGGGTCATCGTGCTGATGTTCTTCAGCGAGCCGAAGGCGGACGGCCCGACGGTCGCCGTCGCGTCGTCGCTGACGATGACCACGATCGCGGTCGGCGTCGCGGTCACGCTGGTGCTGGGCCTGGCCCCGCAGTATTTCCTGGACCTGGCGAGCCAGGCGGGAGTGTTCGTGCGGTAACGCGCAGAGACCACGACAACGCCGGACGGGCCCCAGAAGTCAAGCCCGTCCGGCGTTGTCGTACGCGGCGCCTATCGTGGCAGGGACGGTGCCGGACAGAACAGGGCAGACCCCGGGGGACAGAGCGATGAGCGGGACGGGCGTGACCATGGGTGTGACCGAGAGCGACGCATTGCGGACGCTGCATCGGGTGTTCGGGTACGAGGCGTTCCGCGGTGAGCAGGAAGCGGTCGTCGACCATGTGGTGGCGGGCGGTGACGCCGTCGTCCTGATGCCGACCGGTGGCGGAAAGTCCCTCTGCTACCAGATCCCGGCCCTGGTCAGACCCGGTACGGGCGTGGTGGTCTCCCCGCTGATCGCCCTCATGCAGGACCAGGTGGACGCGCTGCGGGCGCTCGGCGTGCGCGCCGGGTTCATCAACTCCACGCAGGACTTCGACGAGCGCCGCGCGATGGAGGCCGCCTTTCTCGCCGACGAGCTCGACGTGATCTATCTGGCACCGGAGCGGCTGCGCCTGGACTCCACTCTCAATCTGCTGGCACGGGGCAAGATCTCCGTCTTCGCCATCGACGAGGCGCACTGCGTCGCCCAGTGGGGCCACGACTTCCGGCCGGACTATCTGGCCCTGTCCGTGCTCGGCGAGCGCTGGCCCGACGTACCGCGGATCGCCCTGACGGCGACGGCGACGAACGCCACGCACCAGGAGATCACCCAGCGCCTCGGCATGCCCGACGCGAAGCACTTCGTGGCCGGCTTCGACCGGCCCAACATCCAGTACCGGATCGTGCCGAAGGCCGACCCGAAGAAGCAGCTGCTGTCCTTCCTGAAGGAGGAGCACGCCGGGGACGTCGGCATCGTCTACTGCCTGTCGCGCAACTCGACGGAGAAGACAGCCGAGTTCCTCTGCCGCAACGGCATCGAGGCCGTTCCGTACCACGCGGGTCTGGACGCCGGGACGCGGGCGCACCACCAGGCGCGGTTCCTGCGCGAGGACGGCCTGGTCGTCGTGGCGACGATCGCCTTCGGCATGGGCATCGACAAGCCGGACGTGCGGTTCGTCGCCCACCTCGACCTGCCGAAGTCCGTCGAGGGCTACTACCAGGAGACCGGCCGCGCGGGCCGCGACGGGCTGCCGTCCACGGCCTGGATGGCCTACGGCCTCCAGGACGTCGTGCAGCAGCGCAAGCTGATCCAGGGCGACGAGGCGTTCCGCCGCCGCGCGGCCGCCCACCTCGACGCGATGCTCGCCCTGTGCGAGACCGCCGACTGCCGCCGCACCCGGCTGCTGACCTACTTCGGCCAGGAGCCGCAGAAGGCGGCCTGCGGCAACTGCGACACCTGCCTCACCCCGCCCGAGACCTGGGACGGCACGGTGGCCGCGCAGAAGCTGCTGTCCACCGTGGTGCGGCTGAAGCGGGAGCGCGGCCAGAAGTTCGGCGCCGGCCAGGTCATCGACATCCTGCTGGGCCGCAAGACCGCGAAGGTCATCCAGTTCGACCACGACCAGCTGTCGGTGTTCGGCATCGGCGAGGAGCTGTCCGAGGCGGAATGGCGGGGCGTGGTGCGGCAGTTGCTGGCCCAGGGCCTGCTGGAGGTCGAGGGCGAGTACGGCACGCTGGTGCTCACCGAGCAGAGCGCCTCGGTGCTCGGCCGGGAGCGGGAGGTACGGCTGCGCAAGGAGGCGCCGAAGCCCGCGTCGCGCTCCTCGAAGGGCGAACGGAGCCCGAAGGCGGCGGCCGTTGCCGAGCTGGTCCCGGAGGCCGTACCGGTCTTCGAGGCGCTGCGGGCCTGGCGCGGCGCCCAGGCGAAGGAGCAGGGCGTCCCGGCGTACGTCATCTTCCACGACGCGACGCTGCGCGAGATCGCGTCGTTGCGCCCCGTCTCCCTGACCGAGCTGGGCACGGTCAGCGGCCTGGGTGAGAAGAAGCTGGCGACATACGGGGAGGGCGTGCTGGAGGTCCTCGCCGGGCTGCCCGCGTCCGAGGAGCCCGGCGCCGCTGCCGACGCCCCGGCCACGGACGGAGGCGCCTCCCCGGCCGCCCCCGCGCCGGCTCCCGCGCCCGCGAGCCGTCCGGCTGCTCCTGCCACGCGCCCTGCCGTGCGGACCACGCCCGTCGATGACCCGCACTCCGGCTGGGACGAGGAGCCGCCCGAGTACGAGTGAGAGTCAGTTGCCGTTCTGGCTGTTCTTGTCCTGACGAACGTTCCGGTGCACCGCGTGCGAGGCCCAGTGCGGGCGGACCAGGGCGCGCATCGCCGAGCGGCCCGGCCGGCCCCGACGGGTCACCGCGTGCGACAGGCCGATGGCGGAGGCGAGTCCGGCCAGGAGCCTGCTGCGGGGATCGGGAAAGCCCGCGGCCTCGGCGGCGGCGAAGCGCTCGCGGACCGGTGCCGACCATTCGTCCGGGCCCGCCGGGTGCCGGTAGTACGGGAACAGGCCCAGAAAGCGGCGGCGTTCCCTGACCAGTGCGCCCTGTCCGACCAGATGGTCCAGGTACAGGCCCGCGATCTCCCGGCCGGTGGCCCTGACCATCCGGTAGGTGCTGGTGCTCCCCGAGAAACGGTGCTTGGCCGGGGCGGGGAAGCTCGCCAGGATCGCGGCCAGGAGCGGGTCGCGCGGAGGCAGCGGGTTGATCACACTCAGTCGGCCGCGCTCCTCCGTGATCCGCCCCTGGAGCTCCAGTTCGGCCAGGGCAGCCCCCACGACCCCGTACCGCAGGAAGCGATTCCTGCAGTACGGGGTACCGCGCAGCGGATCCAGCGCGAGGAGCAGCAGCTCCTCGGGCAGGGTGAAGTCCGGCGGTGCGGTCATGGCGCGGGCACGATCCGTCCCGTCACTTCGCCCAGGCCGACCCGGGTACGGTGCGGCCCGGGTGCCCAGGCCGTCAGGGTGACCTCGTCGCCGTCCTCCAGGAACGTCCGCTTGCCGTCCGGGAGGTCCAGCGGGTCGCGTCCGTTCCAGGTGAGTTCGAGGAGCGAGCCGCGCTGGCCGGCCGCGGGGCCGCTGACCGTGCCGGAGCCGTACAGGTCACCGGTACGCAGCGACGCGCCGTTCACCGTCATATGCGACAGCATCTGGGCCGCCGTCCAGTACATGGTGGCGAACGGCGGCTCGGCGACCAGCTGACCGTTGATCGCGACGGCGATCCGCAGATCGAGGCCGCCGGGCTCCTCCTCGCCCTCGTCGTCCAGATAGGGGAGAAGCGGGAAGTCCCGGGCGGGCGGTGTGATCCGGGCCGATTCCAGGGCTTCGAGCGGGGTCACCCACGCCGATACGGACGTGGCGAAGGACTTGCCGAGGAACGGGCCCAGCGGGACGTACTCCCACGCCTGGATGTCCCGCGCCGACCAGTCGTTGAGCAGCGAAAGCCCGAACACATGGTCGCGGAAGTCGCCGAGCGCGACCGGCCGGCCCTGCTCGGACCCCACGCCGACGAGGAAACCGACCTCGGCCTCGATGTCCAGCTTGACCGAGGGACCGAAGACCGGGGCGGGGTCGGAGGGCGCCCTGCGCTGGCCGGAGGGGCGCACCACATCCGTTCCGGAGACGACGACGGTGCCGGACCGGCCGTGGTAGCCGATCGGGAGGTGCTTCCAGTTGGGGGTGAGCGGGTCACCGTCCGGGCGGAAGATCCTTCCGACGTTGGTGGCGTGGTTCTCGCTCGCGTAGAAGTCGACATAGTCCGCGACCTGGTACGGCAGATGGAGCGTCACCGACTCGACGGGGTGCAGCAGCGGCTCGATGTCCGCACGGTGTGCCGGGACCGTCACCCATGCGGTCAGCGCCCGCCGGACGTCCCGCCAGGCGGTGCGGCCGGCCGACAGCAGCGCGGTCAGGTCCGGCTGCGCGAGGAGCTGCGCGTAGGGCGAGCCGAGGGCGTGTGCTGCGGCTCCGGCGTCCAGCACATACTTGCCGATGCGGACACCGACGCGGCGCTCGCCGGGGTGGCCGGTCGTGGAGAACACACCGTACGGAAGGTTGTGCGGACCGAAGGGATCGCCCTCGGCCAGATCGAGCGGGCTGCTCTGCTCGGGCATCTGTTGCTGCCTCGCTTTCCAGGTCGCTTGGGGGACACGTTACGTCGGTGTGGCCACCGCGCGGCAGTGCCTCAACTTCGCCGCATTCCTGCAAAGTTCCGCCGTACCCCCACGTCGGAGCGGGTGCGGCGGTGGTTCAGTCCGCCGTGCGGGGGATCCGTCTCTCCCAGGTGCGGTGGAAGACGATCTCGTCGCCGTCCGTGCACAGCATCTCGTCGGAGGTGATGAAATCGTGCTCGTCCCCACTGATCTCGGACCGCGTCTCGATCTTCACGTCCCAGGCCATCTCCGGCCGGTGGAGCCTGATCGTCCAGTCGGAGCGGGTGCGCGCCGACAACGGGTCGTTCTCCTGGATCGTGTACGCATCCACCCCGTCCTCGGTGAATTCGAGGCCGTCCGGGTGAACGCGTGTGCCGCCGTAGCGCGGGTCGACCTCCAGCCGCCATTCGCCCTTGGCGACATCGCGGACCACCAGGCGCTCGGGGCGCGGCTCGTAGAGCATCACCGGGAGGACGACGACGAGTGGCTCCGCATGCTCCGCCTCCTCGAACGTGATCGGCGGTTCCTCGGTGCGGTGGCGCACCGGCAGTTCGACGAGGCTGCCGTCCGCGTCCAGGGTGAACCCCGCCGAACCGGCCTGCGGCCAGATCCACGGCCAGTACGAGGAGGAGACGGCGAGCCTGATCCGGTGGCCGGGCGGGAAAGTGTGCCCGATGCCGTTCAGCTCGAAGGTGACGTCCTCGGTCGCGCCGGGCGTCCAGTCGTCGGACCGGTCGCGGCCGTGCCGCGCGGACAGGTTGAGGACGCCGCGGGTGACGAGCGTGGAGGCACCGTCGGGTGCGACGTCGCAGAGCCGGGCGATCGCCTGGCCGCGCGGTACATCCATCCGGATCCGGAGCTTCACCCGCGGGCGGCCCAGGATCTCGATCGGGGCGTCCTCGACCGGGAACTCGAACGAGACCGACTTGGCGTCCTCGTCCCGCTGGTCGGGCGGCAGATCGGCGCCGTTGCCGAACGGGACGAACCGCCCGGCGTCCAGCCCGGTCTGCTGCGGCGAGTGCACGGTCTGCGGCCCGCCCAGGAGGGCGTATGCGACCGGCTCGACGTTCTTCGACGGCCAGGCTGCGTCGCCGACCCACCGGCCGGGAAGCGTCTCGTACACCGTCGCGGGCCGGTGCGACTCGCTGATCCAGGACCGCAGCAGCGGCTCGGACATGACACCGGTGCCCTCGTCCTTCAGATGCTGGTCCCACCAGCGCAGCGTCTCCTGGAGGAAACCGATCGACGGGCCCGGCGGCAGGCCGCGGTCCGGGTACTGGTGCGACCACGGCCCGATCAGCCCCCGCACCTTCGCCGGGCCGAGGTGTTCGACGAGCCGCAGCACGGTGTCGCGGTACGGGTCGTGCCAGCCGCCCACCGCGAGCACGTTCGCCTCGATGGCGGAGTAGTCCTCGCAGACGCTGCCGTGGGTCCAGTAGGCGTCGCGGGTCCGGTGCGCCAGCCAGGTGTGGATGGGCGGGGCGACCGCTTCGAGCCGCTTCAGCCACATGGCCTTCCAGCCGTCGCCGACGTGCGCCGGGTCCGGCGGCCGGGCGGCGAAGGCCAGCGTGGTGGCTGCCCGGGCGTGCATGCCGACGGCGAGGACCGAGCCGCCCATGTAGTGCGTGTCGTTGTCGTAGCGGTCGTCGGTCGAGCAGACCGTGACGATCGCCTTCAGCGGCTCGGGGGCGAGCGCGGCGATCCGGAGCGAGATGGAGCCGCCCCAGGAGATGCCGAACATGCCGACCCGGCCGGAGCACCACTCCTGCCCAGCCAGCCAGTGGATGACGGCGACCCCGTCGGCGGGCCCGGTCGCGTCGTAGGCGTCGCCCGGCAGTCCCTCACTGTTGCCGTGCCCGCGGACATCGACGCGTACGGAGGCGTAGCCGTGGCCCGCGTACCAGGGGTGGCGCTGCCGGTCGCGCGGCGCCGTCCAGTCGCTCAGCCGGTACGGCAGGTACTCCAGGAGTGCCGGTACGGGTTCGTCGGTGATCGGCCGCCAGATCCGAGCGTACAGCCGTGTGCCGTCCGGCAGCGGGATCCGGACGTCCTCGTGGACCGTGTCGTAGGGGAACCGGGTGCGGATGTGCATGGCGTACCTCGGCGGACGGGGCGCATGGGGCGCTTGAGCGGGGGTGCGGCGGCGCCGACGGTGACCTGGACCGCACCGCCGACGATCGGCCGTACGGCGTGGCTCCGGGGGCAAGGGGGAACGAGGCGTGGTGGCTGCGCCCGGCCAGGTGACGCCGGACCGGTACGTACGGGACCGGGCCGAACGTCATCCCGACGGCGGAGGCCACCCGGACCTCGGGGCCGGACAGGGGCGTGAACCCCCCGGCCGGCCGGAAAGGGCGTGGGCGACGCCGCAGGACAGCTGGGTCCGTTCGGCTGCGGCGGTGCTCCGGGACAACACGAACATACCGGCGGTGGCGGGAAGGCGCCCACGGTGATCCAAAGGGGACCGGATACGCTGACTTGAGTGATGACAGCGACACATCGACATTCCGTGTGATCGTCAGCAGACAGGAGATCCCCTCGTGACCGTCGTCGGGCCGTTCGGACTGAGCGTGCGGGACCAGGCTCTTGAGGCCGATGTCCAGACCGGTTTGGCCGCTGTCGAGGCGGGGCTGCTCGATGCCACCAAGAGTGACGTCCCCTTCATCACGGAGGCCGCGCAGCATCTCGTACGGGCCGGGGGCAAGCGTTTCCGGCCGCTGCTGGCCATGCTGGCGTCCCAGTTCGGTGACGCCGACGCGCCGGGGGTCGTCCCGTCCGCCGTGGTCGTGGAGCTGACGCATCTCGCCACGCTCTACCACGACGACGTGATGGACGAGGCGGATGTACGCCGCGGAGTCGACAGCGCCAACACCCGCTGGGGCAACTCGGTCGCCGTACTGACCGGCGACTTCCTCTTCGCCCGTGCCTCGCACATACTGGCCGACCTCGGTCCGGAGGCCGTACGCATCCAGGCGGAGGCGTTCGAGCGTCTGGTCACCGGTCAGATCCTGGAGACCGCGGGCCCGCGCGACGGCCGCGACCCGGTCGAGCACTACCTCGACGTGATGCGCGGCAAGACCGGCTCGCTGATCGCCGTGGCGTGCCGGTTCGGCGCGATGATGGCCGGCGCCGACGAGTCGGCCGTCGACATCCTCACCCAGTACGGGGAACGGCTCGGCGTCGCCTTCCAGCTCGCCGACGACGTACTCGACATCGCCTCCGACTCCCACGAATCCGGCAAGACCCCCGGCACGGACCTGCGCGAAGGCATCCCGACGCTCCCCGTGCTGCACCTGCGGGCACAGGCGGCAGCCGACGGCAAGCCGGACGACCTGGAGCTGCTGGAGCTGCTGGACGGCGACCTCAGCGACGACGCCCGGCTAGCCGAGGCGCTCCGCCGGCTGCGCGCGCACCCCGCGCTGGAGCAGGCCCGGCGGGACACCATCCGGTACGCGGAGGAGGCGCGGGCGGTGCTGGCGCCGCTGCCCGAGTGCTACGCGAAGGCCGCGCTGGAAGAGCTGTGCGACGCCGTGGTGCACCGCGCGGGCTGACCCCGGCAGGTGTGCTGTGCACCCCGACCCCTACGGGTCGGAGGAGGCCCGGCCGGGTGGTGTCATACCGCAGAGGTATGCGGAGTTGCTCCCGCGGGCTGACGCTTCGACACCTCGAATTTGGTCAGATGGAGAACAACCACTCCTGACCAAAACGGGTGAGAATGGCGGCACGGAGTGGACGAGTGCATCCGGACGGAAGCCGCCGACCACGGAGGTAGGGCACACATGGCACCGAACGACAGCGCAGAGACCACCGGTAACGCCGCGGACGAGGCCACCGGCACCACGGCCGGCCGCCGCGGGGCGGCGCGCTACATCGTCCCGGTCGCGGTGGCGGGGGTGGCGGCCGCGACGATCGGGCTGGTCCCGGCGCTCGCGGACTCCGGTGACCCCGATCTGCCGAAGATCACCGCACAGCAGCTCATCGAGAAGATCGCCGCATCGGACACCGAGCAGCTCTCCGGCACGGTGAAGATCAGCACCGACCTCGGCATCCCGTCGCTGGGCGGACTCGCCGGCTCGCTGGTGCCGGGCGGCAGCGGCGACGGGGCGCACGGCGGTGCGAGCGCCGACCCGCAGGAGAAGCTGACGGAGCTCGCGTCCGGTACGCACACGCTGCGGGTGGCCGCCGACGGCCCCGACAAGCAGCGCGTCTCGATACTGGACAGCGCCGCCGAGTACAGCGTGATCCGCAACGGGGACCAGGTCTGGGCGTACGACAGCAAGTCCAACGAGGCGTACCACGCGACCGGGGACAAGGCTTCGGGCCACGCGCAGAAGCGCGGCGGGGCCAGGACCCCGGAGGGCGTGCCGACCACGCCGAAGGCGTTCGCCGAAGAGGCACTGAAGGAGGCCGGCCCCACCACATCGGTGACGGTCGACGGCACGGCGCAGGTCGCCGGGCGTGACGCGTACAAGCTGGTCATCAAGCCCAAGCAGGGCGGCTCGACGATCGGCGCGATCACGATCGCGGTCGATGCGAAGAACGGCGTACCGCTCAAGTTCACGCTCTCCCCGAGCAGCGGCGGCAAAGCCGCGATCGACGCCGGGTTCACCAGCGTCGACTTCGCGAAGCCCGCCGCCTCCTCGTTCACGTTCACCCCGCCGAAGGGCGCCGAGGTGACCGAGGCCGACGATGCGAAGGCGCAGGGGCAGGCCGAGAAGCAGGCACAGGAGTTCACCGCGCCGGGCGGGCCGGCCGGGCTGGACAGGCTGGCCGGCGGCAAGGGCGTGAAGGTCATCGGTGAAGGCTGGAGCGCGATCGCGGAGATCGAGGCACCGGGCGGCCGGGCGATCCTGACGTCGCCGAAGTCCGGTGATGTACCGCCTGAGGCACAGCAGTTCCTGGACTCGTTCGGCGACAAGGTCACCGGCAAGTTCGGCTCGGGCACGGTCTTCAAGACCCGCCTGGTCAACGCACTGATGACGGACGACGGCAAGGTGTACGTCGGGCTGGTCACCAAGGACGCCCTCGTCAAGGCAGCCAACAGCGCCAACTGACGCCCCGGCACCACCCGTACTGCCCGGACGACCCGCACCTCCCGCACGGCGCGACCGCCCCGCCGTACGCTCCGTACGGCGGGGCGGTCGGTTGTCCGACCCATGGGGAGTTACGCATGACAGAGACCGGCGCCGTGATCGAACCCGAGGCGGTGCCCCGGACCGGAACGGCCGTGATCGAGACCCGCGGCCTCACCAAGCGGTACCGCGGCGGCCAGCTCGCCGTCGACAGCCTCGACCTCAGCGTCCCCGGCGGCAGCGTCTTCGGCTTCCTCGGGCCCAACGGCTCCGGGAAGACCACCACGATCCGGATGCTGATGGGCCTCATCGACCCGACGTCCGGCACCGCCCGGGTCCTCGGCCACCCCATGCCGCGCGCCGCCCGCACCGTACTCCCACAGGTCGGAGCGCTGATCGAAGGGCCCGCGCTGTACGGGTTCCTGACCGGCCGGGACAATCTCGTACGGTACGACTCCGCCGACCCGACCGCCGATCCGCGCACCCGCCGGACCCGGGTCGCGACCGCGCTGGACCGGGTCGGGCTCGGCGCGGCGGCGGGCAAGAAGGCGAAGGCGTACTCGCTGGGCATGAAGCAGCGCCTCGGCCTGGCCGCGGCCCTGCTCCGGCCGCGCCGTCTCCTTGTCCTGGACGAGCCGACCAACGGACTGGACCCGCAAGGGATGCGCGAGATCCGCGCCCTGGTCCGGGAACTGGCAGCGGACGGCACCACCGTCTTCCTCTCCTCCCACCTCCTCGACGAGATCGAGCAGGTCTGCACGCATGCCGCGGTGATGGCCCGGGGCCGGCTGATCATCCAGGGCCCGGTCGCCGACCTCGCGGCGGGCACCCGCGGCCGGCTCACCGTCACCACCCCCGACCCGGGCGACGCCGTCCGCATCCTCAAGGAGCTCGGCGTCACCGGCATCACCGCCGAAGGCGACCGGGTGGGCGCCGAGGCCCCACCGGGCGACGTAGAACTCGCCGACCTGAACGGGGCGCTGGTCCGCGGCGGGGTGCGCGTACGGTCGTTCGGCGTCGAGCGGGCCTCGCTGGAGGACGCCTTTGTCGCACTCACCGGAGAGGGCTTCGATGTCGCAGGCTGAAGCAGCCGGACCGGCAGGGGCGGGCCGGTCCCGCAACCCGCTGTGGACCTTCGGGATCCTCCGCTCCGAACTGACCACGACGCTGCGCCGCCGGCGCACACTCGCGCTCCTCGGGGTGCTGGCCGCCGTCCCCGTGCTGATCGGGATCGCGGTGCGGATCGAGACGAGCGATGGCTCGCCGGCCGGCCCGGGCGGGGGAGGCGGCGGCCCGGCGTTCCTCTCCCAGGTGACCAACAACGGCCTGTTCCTGGTCTTCGCCGCCCTCGCCGTGACCCTGCCGGTCTTCCTCCCGATGGCCGTCGGCGTCATCGCGGGTGAGGCGATCGCGGGCGAAGCCGGTGCCGGCACCCTGCGCTATCTGTTGGTCGCGCCCGCGGGCCGGACCCGGCTGCTGCTCGCCAAGTACGCCTCCACGCTGGCGTTCTGCCTGGTTGCGACGGTGGTCGTGGCCGCGTCGGCACTCGCCGTCGGGGCGCTGCTGTTCCCGGTCGGGGAGGTCACGACGATCTCCGGGACGCAGATCGGCTTCGGCGAGGGGCTGTTGCGGGCCGGGCTGATCGCGGTGACGGTGGCGGCGTCACTGATCGGGTTCGCGGCGCTCGGGCTGTTCGTCTCGACGCTCACCGGCAGCGGTATCGCGGCGATGGCCACGACGGTCGGGGTGCTGATCACGGTGCAGATCCTGGACTCGATCCCGCAGTTGAGCGGTATCCACCCGTATCTCTTCCCGCACTACTGGCTGTCCTTCGCGGACCTGCTGCGCGACCCGGTCTATGGGGACGACGTGGTCAAGAACCTGGGGCTGCAGGGGTTGTACGCGGCGGTGTTCGGCTCAGCGGCCTGGGCGCGCTTCACCGCGAAGGACATCACGGCCTGAGCGGTGGGGTGTTCGCGGCGCCCGTGCCGTCGGCCGGGCGAGCCGTCCCCCGATCGGCTCGTCGCGGCACGAACGGCACGAACGGTGCGAACAGCTGGAACGACCCGACACGGCACGTTCCGTTTCCGCCTCTGTATTGTTCGACTTCTGGCGACGGACTGTCAACAAGGATGGGACCGAAGACCCCTATGCTCACCGAATGATCACATCGCCGAGTTCTCTGCGTCGTAGCGAGCGATCACGACGGGCGACCCTGGACGCCGCCCTCGCGCTGTGCACGGAGAAGGGATACGGCCGCGTCACCATAGAGGCGATCGCGGCCCGGGCGGGCGTCAGCAAGAAGACGATCTACCGCTGGTGGCCGTCAAAGAGCGCGGTGCTGCTGGAGGCGTTCACGGAGGCGCTGGTCGACGCCACGCCGTTCGTCGACACCGGCGACATCGCCGCCGACATCCGTACCCATGTGACGAGTGCGGTGAGACTGCTCTCCACGCCGCCGTTCGGCCCCGCCTATGCCGGGATCCTCTCCGAGCTCCACCACGACGACGAGCTCGCCGAAACGGTCCGGACCCAGCTGATCGAACCCCGCTTCGGTGCGGCGGTGGCCCGGCTGCGCCGCGCCCAGGAACAGGGCCAGATACCGCCGGGTGCGGATCTGCCGCTGGCTGTGGAGATGCTCTACGGACCGGTCTACTACCGCCATGTGCTGCGCAAACCGAGCCAGGACGAGGCGACGATCGCGGCACTGGTCACGCATGTGCTGCGGGCGTTGGGTGCACCGGAACCGTGAGGTGGGCGGTGCACCGGAACCGTGAGGTGGGGCGCCGTCAGCCGAAGAAGGTCTTGGCGCGGGTGGTGGCGGCCGTGTCGCCCAGTACGTCACCGGGCCGGGTGCCGACTCCCAGCAGCATCCCGCCCCACTCCATCCGCATGTACGAGGCGATGGTCCGCAGCGTCCCCGTCGCCGGTTCGGCGACGCTCCGGTCGGGCGTCGCGAGCGCGGTGACGCCCCACAGGGTCCGCCCGCCCATCCGCTCCTTGAAGTCCAGGCCGGGCACCCGCATCCACCCCGACCAGTGGTCCAGATACCGCTTGGTGGAGGTGGACATGGCGTACCAGTACAGCGGTGACGCGAGCACCAGATCGGTCGCGCCGAGCGTCGCGTCCAGCAGGGTGGCGGCGTTCCCGGTGGGGACGGGGTAGCGGCCCTCACCGTCGTGCCGCAGGTCCTCGAAGTCGGGGAGGGCCAGTTCGTTCAGGTTCAGCCAGCGCTGCTCGGTCTCGGGCGGCAGCTGTTCGGCGGCGAGCCGCGCGAGTTCCTCGGTGTTGCCGTCGGTACGGCTGCTGCCGAGCAGGAACAGGAACGTACGACTGGTCATGGCTGGGTCCCCCGTGAACGGTTGCGTGCTGCGACTGTATGCGCCTGCACTATATGCGCGTGCATATGGTATGGGAAGGGGGCGCACTGCTTACGCTGCCCGGTGCCGTTCCGGCATCGCACGGATGTCCATCCGGGGAGGGTTGCTCAGCCGAACACCCGCTCCAGCACCACCGCAACCCCGTCGTCCTCGTTCGACCTCGTCACCTCGTCGGCTGCCGCACGCAGATCCGGATGGGCGTCGGCCATCGCGACCCCGTACCCGGACCGGCGGAACATCGGCAGATCGTTGGGCATGTCTCCGAACGCGATCGTGGTACCCGGATCCACGCCCAGGACCTCGGCGGCCAGCGCGAGCCCGGTGCCCTTGTCGACGCCGTACGGCTGGAGTTCGACCGTGCCGGGGCCGGACAGAGTGACGGTGGCCAGATCGCCGACGACCGCGCGGGCGGCGGCGGCCAGTGCGTCGTCCGTGAGCTCGGGGTGACGGACGAGGACCTTGACGATCGGGGTGGCCCACAACTCGTCCCGGTGGCTTGTCCGCTGGGCGGGCAGGGCGGGGTGCGGCATCCGGTAGCCCGGCTCGATCAGCGTCCGGCCCTCGGGCCCGTCCTGGTCCACGGCCGCGAAGACCGGACCCACCTGGGCCTCGATCTTGCCGAGCGCGGTGTCGGCCAGGTCCCGGTCCAATGTGGCCGCGTGCACCATGCGCCCGGTGCCGGCGTCGTACAGCTGCGTGCCCTGGCCGCAGACCGCAAGACCTCGGTAGTCCAGCTCCGCGAGCAGGTTGCGTATCCCCGGCACCGGCCGCCCGGTGACCACGAGATGGAGCGCCCCGGCCGCGGCAGCCCGCGCGAGCGCGGCACGGGAGCGGGGGCTGACGGTGTCGTCGTGACGCAGCAGAGTGCCGTCCAGATCCGTGGCGACAAGGGCATATGCGGGTGGGATGGGCATGGGTCAAGCCTAGGGAGATCCGCTTCCTGCCGTACGGCTCTGACCTGCACGGACGGTCGGGGTCCGGGGTGCGGTGGCGATCCGGCGGGGGCATAGCCGGAGGAACTGCGCAGAGCGGGAAGCCCGGCCCCGCCCCGGCGTCACTGCACGCAGAACTCGTTGCCCTCCGGATCGGCCAGTACCCACCAAGTGCCGCCCGGTTCCGCGACCTTGCGCAGCCGGGTCGCGCCCAGACCTTCCAGCCGGAACGCCTCGGCCTCGCGGCGTTCCGGGCCGGTGTGCACGTCCAGGTGCAGCCGGTTCTTCCCCGCCTTCGGTTCCGGTACGCGCTGGAACAGCAGTCGGCGTCCGAGGCCCGTACCGCTCTCCTCCTCGTACGGATCGTCCGGGTGCCGTACCGCCGCGAGGTCGCGCCAGGCCCGGCGGCCGTGCGACTCGACCGCCGCCGCCTCCGGTACGGCTCCGAGGGCGAGCAGCCGCTCGATCAGCGCGCTGTTGTCCTCGACCAGGTAGCCGAGAGTCCGGGCCCAGAAGTCGGCCTGGGCGTGCGGGTCCGTGGCATCGATGACGAGCTTCCAGTGCAGGGTCATGGAAGCCGTTCATAGTGGCTACCCGAGTGAGTCGGCAACCGGCGCGCCGGGACCGGTACTTCACGCCTGTGAACGGCGCCCCTGCCGCTTCGGTCCCGGCGCCCTCGGCCGACGGCCCGGATCGTTGCCCGCGCCCCCCACGCTGTCGACCGTGAGATACCTTCGCGCAGGTCAGTCAGTGGTGACAACAGCCCCCACTGCCCCCGCCGTCCAGAACAGGCGCCCCGTGACCAACCCGCCCGACAGCAGCCAGTCCATACGCTCCGCCAGGACCTCGACGGCTCGGATCCGCGTACGCCCGGTCCTCGCCGCCGTTCTCCTGGCCGCCCTGCTCACCGCCTGCGGCAGTCCCGCCGTGCCCACCGGCGCCGGCAGCTCCGCCATGCCCACCAGTCCCGGCAGCTCCGCCGGCTCGGGGGTGGGCGACGGCACCGTGCCGAGCCCGCCCGACCGCACCGTCTCGGGACTGCGCGACGACACCCGCCACGTCACGCGGAAGACCACCACGGGCACCCGGCCGCGCATGGTCAAGCGCTGCACACCCCGCGTCAGGAAGGTCAAGCACACCTCCACCAGCGGCACGGGCCGCAGGAAGAGGACCCGGACCTGGTACACCAACGACTCCTACCAGGACTGCAAGAAGGTCCAGCAGGGCACCACGAGCTACACCCGTGTGGTGCGCCAGGCACGCTGGTGCGTCGAACTCGACAATGTCGGTGGCAACTCCACCGAGGACGACATCTGGTACGAGGTCGAATCGGCCGTGTATCACAGGGCCACCGAGCTCAAGGAAGGCGCCAAGCTGTCCTTCACCCCGCTGCGCAGGGGCTGCTGACTCACCCCAGCCGGTCCAGGTAGTCCACGACGGCCCGGCCGTCCGCGGCCGGAGTGATCAGACCCACGTGGTTGTCGGGCCGGACCAGGACGAGGGTGTCCTCGCCCGGTGCGATCCCGTACGCCGGGCGGGCATGGCCCCCGTCGTCGGCCAGGCCGTCCGTGTCCGCCGGGTCCAGCGCGTATGCCCGTACCGTGTCGCCGTACTTCTCGGCCACCTCCTGCAGTGCCTCAGCCGTGCCTGCTCCGAAGCCCAGCAGGGTGAAGTGCGGTCCGGCGAACGCCTCGAACAGGCGGATCGGCGCACCGGTCGCGGTGTTGCGGCAGGGGGCGTCAGGGGCGCGGTCGCCCGCCCGCAGCGGACCGGTGGAGCTCCCGCCCGTGCCGTCGTGGGAGAGGGAGCTCCAGCGGTAGCCGCGGCTCAGGCCGGCGGTCTCCGGGGTGATCGCCGCGTCCAGCCCGCCGCCCGGCGCCTTGATCGCTTCGAGTGTCGCCCGCAGCCGCTCGGAGGTGATGTCCAGCGTCCAGGAGGCAACCGGCAGCCGCTCCTCCTCGTACGTGTCGAGCAGGGCCGGCCCTGCCTGGCCGCCGACGACCAGCGCGAGTTTCCAGCCCAGGTTGAACGCGTCCTGGATCCCGGTGTTCATGCCCAGACCGCCCGCCACCGCGTGCACATGCGCGGCGTCGCCCGCCAGGAACGCGCGGCCCACCCGGTAGTGGTCGACCATGCGGACATTGACCCGGTACGTGGACAGCAGGGTGGCGTTCGACAGGCGGGTGGCCGGCAGCCCGGCGTGCCGGGCGAAGAGCCGGCGGAAGCTCTCCAGCGACGGCGGTACGGGTGCTCCCGAAGCGTCGGTCTCGGGTCCCGCCTGGAACCACCAGCCCGACCGCGTACCCGGGATCGGGCACAGCATCACGGCGCCGTCCTCGTCGAACCACTGGTGCCAGTAGCCGCGGTCGAGGCCGTCCACCTCGACGTCGCCGCAGACCATCATCTGCTCCTCGGTCATCTTCCCCTCGAAGGGAAGAGCGAGCAGTTTCCGTACGGTGCTGTGGCCGCCGTCGCAGCCCACCGCATACCGCGCCACGATCTCCGAGCCGTCGGCGAACGCGGCGGTCACCGATGCGTTCCGCTCCGCCAGCCCCGTTACCTCGGCGCCCAGTTCGACATGTACGCCGTACTCCGCGAGCCGGGCCCGCAGGATCTCCTCCAGCCGCCACTGGGCGATGAGCCACCCCCGGTCGTACGGGGTGTCCGGCGTCGGGCGCGATTCCGCGTACGGGTCGGTGTCGGCGATCGGCACCCCGTTGCGGTACTTGCGCATGGGCAGTGGCGCCGACCCGGCGGCCAGGACCGCATCGACCACGCCGAGATCCTCCAGGACTTCCAGGGAACGGGGGTTGGGGCCCTTCGCCCGCGAGCTGCGCGGGAAGTCGGGGGACTTGTCGACGATCCGTACGGCGACGGAGCGCCGCGCGAGATCGCACGCCAGGGTCAGCCCGGTCGGTCCGGCGCCCACGATGAGTACATCGGTCATGACTGCTCCTCGGTTCTGGTTCCCGTTGGCTCCAGGGAAACGCAACCGAATTAAAAAAGCAACCGGGTAACATTTGTGGCGACGGTGATGCCGTGCGCGCTGATCACTGCTCCCGGGCTGCGTACGGGGAGGAGCCCTCGTCGGCCGGGAGCGGACGCGGAATCCGCTGCGACCGGGGTTGCGGCTGCGGCTCCGTCGACGCCGCGAGCTTCGTCGCCTGCGCCCTCGTCCGCCGTGCCGTCCGGAACGCGTCCCATGTCAGCAGCGTGAGCGCCAGCCACACCAGTGCGAACCCGGCCCAGCGCTCCGGCGGCATCGCCTCGTGGAAGTACAGGATGCCGATGGCGAACTGGAAGACCGGCGCCAGATACTGCAGCAGGCCCAGTGTCGACAGGGGTACCCGGATCGCCGCGGCCCCGAAGAGAACCAGCGGTGCGGCCGTGACGACACCCGTCGCGGCGAGCAGCGCCGCATGGCCGGCGCCCGCGGAGACGAACGTCGCGTCGCCCTGCGCGCCCAGCCGCAGCAGATATCCGAGTGCGGGTATGAACAGCACCGCGGTCTCTGCGCTGAGCGACTCCAGGCCGCTCATGTTGACCTTCTTCTTCACCAGGCCGTACGTCGCGAAGGAGAACGCCAGCACCAGCGAGATCCACGGCGGATTCCCGTAACCGATCGCCAGCACGAGCACCGCGGCGACGCCGGTGGAGACCGCCACCCACTGGGCGGGGCGCAGCCGTTCGCCGAGGAGCAGCACGCCCATGGCGATGGTGACCAGCGGGTTGATGAAGTAGCCGAGAGATGCCTCGACGACATGGCCGTTGTTCACGGACCAGATGTACAGACCCCAGTTGACGGTGATGACCGCCGCGGCGACCGCGATCAGTCCCAGCTTCTTCGGCTGCCGTACCAGCTCGCCGATCCATGCCCAGCGGCGCAGTGCGAGCAGCGCGATGCCGACGACGGCGAGCGACCAGACCATGCGGTGGGCGAGGATCTCGATCGCCCCGGACGGCTTCAGGAGCGGCCAGAAGAGCGGGACAACGCCCCAGAGGCCATAGGCGCCGAAGCCGGACAGCAAGCCCGCCCGCTGTTCATTTGTCCCTGCCACGGGCCCTCCCGGCGTCCCTCGCGTCAGCCATTCAGCTGCACCGTCAACTGGACGACGGTAACGCCATGAGGGCCCGGCGTCATACCCGTATCGCGATACGGTCATGACGCCGGGCCCGGTCCGGTCCGGAGGGAACGCCCCTACGCGGCGGCGACCGCGGCGGCCACCGTCTCGGCGAGCGGCGTCGTCGGGCGGCCGATCAGGCGGGCCAGATCGCCGCTCGTACCGGCGAGCAGTCCGCGCGCGATCGCCTCGTCGACGTCGACCAGGATCGCCGCGAACCCCTCGGGCAGGCCGGCGCCGACCAGGATCTCCTGGTGCACGGCGGCGGGGACGTCGGTGTACGCGATCTCCTTGCCGGTGGCCTTCGACACCTCGGCCGCGTACTCCGCGAACGACCAGGCGACATCGCCGCTCAGCTCGTAGGTCTTGCCGAGGTGGCCCTCGCCGGTCAGTACGGCGGCCGCCGCGGCCGCGTAGTCGGCGCGCGTGGCGGAGGCGACCCGGCCGTCGCCCGCGTTGGCGACGACGGCGCCGTGTGCCAGGACCGGGGCGAGGTTCGCCGTGTAGTTCTCCGTGTACCAGCCGTTGCGCAGGAAGGTGTGGGGCAGGCCGGAGTCGAGGATCAGCTGCTCGGTGACCTTGTGCTCGGCGGCCAGCTGGAAGTCGGCGCCGGGGCCGCCCAGCGCGCCGGTGTACGCGAGCTGCGCGACGCCCGCCGCCTTGGCCGCGTCGATGACGGCGGTGTGCTGCGGTACGCGCTTGCCGACCTCGCTGCCGGAGATGAGCAGGACCCGGTCCCCGGCCTTGAAGATGCCGGTGAGGGTCTCGGGCCGGTCGTAGTCGGCGATCCGCAGCTCGACGCCGCGGGCGGCCAGGCCGGCGGCTTTCTCCTTGTTGCGGACGACGGCGGCGATCTCGCTCGCGGGCACGGTGGCCAGCAGCTCGTCGACGACGAGACGGCCGAGCTCTCCGGTGGCTCCGGTGACGACGATGCTCATGGGGGGTTTCTCCTCTTTGGGTGCTCTGATCCTCGTTCGGGTTTTCTGTCACCCACCTTAGGAGCAGCACTAACCAGGGGAAAGTACCCACTCTGAAGTAAGGTACTGATATGAGCGTAAGCAAGGTCCCCGATGTGAACCGGCAGATGTGCCCCTCCCGGCTGGTGCTCGAACACGTCACCAGCCGCTGGGGCGTCCTCGTCCTCGCCGCCCTGCTGGAGCGCTCGTACCGGTTCAGCGAACTGCGCCGTGAGGTCGGCGGCGTCAGCGAGAAGATGCTGGCCCAGACGCTTCAGACGCTGGAGCGCGACGGATTTGTGCACCGGGATGCCAAGCCGGTGATCCCGCCACGGGTGGACTACACGCTCACCGGGCTGGGCAGGGAGGCCGCCGAGCAGGTGTGGGGGCTGGCGCGCTGGACCGAACGGCGACTCGACGCCGTACATGCGGCCCGCGACGCGTACGACGCGCGGAAAGCGACGCAGGACCAGCCGGGCTGAGGCGGCTCTCAGGGGGCAGTCGGGGAGCGGTCGGGAAGCGGTCGGGCCCAGGTGGGCAGGCGGCGCTCAGTCGGGCTCGGGGGCTCGCCCCTCCTCCAGCGTCCGCAGCGCCCGGGAGACGTCGAACGGCAGGATCGTCACCGCCACGTGCGGCAGTTGTTCCAGCGCGATGGCCATCGCCTCGCCGGTGCCCCGGTGCAGCAGCTTCCCGAGCGCGTTGGAGTACAGCCGCCGCGGCACCAGCACCGTCAGCGAGGTCTCACCGTCCGCCGTGGTCCGGGTCGCGAGCTCCTTCATCGCATGGCGCAGCCGCCGGTCCGGGCACGCCACCAGCTCCAGTGGCACGGACGTCGCGGATGTGGCCTCCCACCGGGCGGCCAGCCGCCTGCCGTGCGCCTCGTCGATCGAGAAGTGCACCGCACGGATCTCGTCAGGACGCAGCTCATGGGCGTACCGCAACGCCTTCAGCGTCGCCAGATCGAGCGTGTCGACGAGGACGAAGACCAGATGGCGCCGGACCCGCGGCCGGTCGGCGCCCGGCACCTGGAGGCTCTGCAGCGCGGCGGCCTCGTGCCGGTACTCGCGGTTGATCCGCATCAGCGCCCAGACACCGAGCGGGAAGATCACCACGACGAGCCAGGCGCCCTCGGTGAACTTGGTGACTGCGAAGATCAGCACCACGGCGGCCGAGATGACCGCGGTCAGCCCGTTGACCGCGATCTTCACCCGGCGGTACGGCTCGCGGCGGCGCAGGTGGTACGCGGTGAGGCCGGACCCGGCCATGGTGAACGCGGTGAACACACCGATCGCGTACAGCGCCACCAGCCTGTCCACGCTGGCGCCGGTGGCCAGCAGCAGCGCCAGCGAGACGACGGTCAGCGCGATGATCCCGTTGGAGAACGCCAGCCGGTGCCCGCGCCGGGTCAGCACCCGCGGCAGGAACCGGTCCTCGGCCACAAAGCTGGCGAGGAACGGGAAGCCGGTGAACGGCGTGTTGGCGCCCGTATAGAGGACCAGCGCAGTCGCCAGCTGCACGAAAATCAGCCCGGCCGTCCCCAACGGCCCGCTGCCGAAAGCGAGATGGGCCTCCTGCGCGATGACGGTCGGCGTGCCGTCGGTGTACGGCACGGCGTGCGTCAAGTGCGCCAGGGTGGACACACCGAGGACGAGGACGCCGAGCACACAGCTCATGGTGATGAGCGTGCGGCGGGCGTTGCGGCCCTGCGGCTCGCGGAACGCGGAGATGCCGTTGGAGATCGCTTCGAGTCCGGTGAGCGACGAGCCGCCGTTGGCGAAGGAGCGCAGCACGATGAAGAGCGAGGCGCCGTAGAGCCAGCCGTTGCCCGGCGTGCCCAGCGGAACCACCCCCGGCGCGTGCAGATCGGCGTGCGGGAGCCCGCCCGTCAGCCCGCGCGCACCGGCGACGACCAGTACCAGGCCGACCGCGGTCATGAAGAGATAGGCGGGCAGCGCGAAGGTCCGGCCCGCCTCGCGGATGCCGCGCAGATTCCCGTACGCGAGCAGCACGATCACCGCGACGGAGACCGGCAGCTGCAGATGGTCCAGACCGGTCCAGCCGCCCCCGATCAGATGGGCGAGGGAGATCAGGGCGTTGGTGCCGGCCGACACCTGGACGGCGACGGTCACGATGTAGTCGACGAGCAGCGCCACGGCGGCGATCTGCGCGATGTTCGGACCGAAGTTCTCCCGGGCGACGACGTACGAACCGCCCGCCCGGGTGTAGATCATGACGACATCGCTGTAACAGAGCGTCAGCAGCAGCAGGACGAGCAGGATCGCGCCGGTCACCGGCATGAGCAGGGTGAAGGCCGCCGCCCCGACGACCGGCACGAGGACCCGCAGCATCTCCTCGGAGCCGTACGCGGACGAACTGATGCAGTCGGAGGCGAGCACCCCGAGCGCTGTCCGGTTGCTCAGTTTCTCGTCGCTGATGCGCTCGGTGGTGAGGGGCTTGCCGAGCAGATGCCGTTTGATGCGGTACGCGGGACGGTCCAGGGCCATGGGCACATGAGAACGGGTGCCGGGCCGGGAGCGGTGAAGACTCCCCGGTCCGGCACCCGTACGGCGTGCCCGCCCGTGTCCTAGCCGATGACCGTCCAGTTGTCGTTGCCCGCGAGCAGCGCGGCCAGGTCGCCCTTGCCGTTCTGTTCGACCGCGGTGTCGAGCTGCTCGGCCATCTGCGTGTCGTAGACCGGGCGCTCGACGCTGCGCAGCACCCCGATCGGGGTCTGGTGCAGGGTGTCGGGGTCGGCGAGCCGGGACAGCGCGAACGCCGTGGTGGGGCTGGCGGCGTGCGCGTCGTGGACCAGGACCTGCGACTCGTTCTCCGCGGTGACCTCGACGACCTTGAGGTCACCGGTGGCCGGGTCGCGTACGACACCCTTGGACTGCCCGGTGCCGAAGCGGATCGGCTGCCCGTGCTCCAGCCGGATCACCGCGTTCTCGGCCTGGTCCTTGTCCTTGAGGACCTCGAACGCTCCGTCGTTGAAGATGTTGCAGTTCTGGTAGATCTCCACCAGCGCCGTACCGGGGTGGGCCGCCGCCTCGCGCAGCACGCTCGTGAGGTGCTTGCGGTCGGAGTCCACGGTGCGGGCGACGAACGACGCCTCCGCCCCGAGGGCCAGCGACACCGGGTTGAAGGGGGCGTCGAGCGAGCCCATCGGCGTCGACTTGGTGATCTTTCCGACCTCGCTCGTCGGCGAGTACTGGCCCTTGGTGAGCCCGTAGATCCGGTTGTTGAAGAGCAGGATCTTCAGGTTCACATTGCGGCGCAGCGCGTGGATCAGGTGGTTGCCGCCGATGGACAGCGCGTCGCCGTCACCCGTGACGACCCAGACGGACAGGTCGCGGCGGGACGAGGCCAGGCCGGTGGCGATGGTCGGGGCGCGGCCGTGGATCGAGTGCATCCCGTACGTGTTCATGTAGTACGGGAACCGGGAGGAGCAGCCGATGCCGGAGACGAAGACGATGTTCTCCTTCGCCAGGCCGAGCTCGGGCATGAAGCCCTGCACGGCGGCGAGAACCGCGTAGTCACCGCAACCGGGGCACCAGCGCACTTCCTGGTCGGACTTGAAGTCCTTCATGGACTGCCTGGCATCGGCCTTGGGTACAAGCTGGAGTGCCGGCAGACCGGTGGGGAGTGCCTCGTCGGTGTTAGGCATCGATGGCCTCCTTGAGAGCTGTGGCGAGCTGCTCGGCCTTGAACGGCATACCGTTGACCTGGTTGTAGCTGTGGGCGTCGACCAGATACTTCGCCCGGACGAGCGCAGCCAGCTGGCCGAGGTTCATCTCCGGGACGACCACCTTGTCGTAACGCTTCAGCACCTCGCCGAGATTCCTCGGGAAGGGGTTGAGGTGGCGCAGATGGGCCTGGGCGATCGCATGCCCGCCCGCGCGCAGCCGGCGGACGGCGGCGGTGATCGGGCCGTACGTGGAGCCCCAGCCCAGGACCAGGGTCCGGGCGCCGGCCGGGTCGTCGACCTCCAGGTCGGGGACCTCGATGCCGTCGACCTTCGCCTGGCGGGTGCGGACCATGAAGTCGTGGTTCGCCGGGTCGTACGAGATGTTGCCGGTGCCGTCCTGCTTCTCGATGCCGCCGATGCGGTGTTCGAGACCAGGGGTGCCGGGGACGGCCCACGGGCGGGCCAGGGTGTGCTGGTCGCGCTTGTACGGCCAGAACACCTCGGTGCCGTCGGCCAGCTCATGGTTGGGCCCGGTGGCGAACTGCACGCGCAGGTCCGGCAGTTCGTCGATGTCCGGGATCCGCCACGGCTCGGAGCCGTTGGCGAGATAGCCGTCCGAGAGCAGGAAGACCGGTGTGCGGTACGTCAGTGCGATCCGGGCCGCGTCGAGCGCGGCGTCGAAGCAGTCGGCCGGGGTCCTCGGCGCCACGATCGGCACCGGGGCCTCGCCGTTGCGCCCGTACATCGCCTGGAGCAGGTCCGCCTGCTCGGTCTTGGTGGGCAGACCGGTGGACGGGCCGCCGCGCTGGATGTCGATGATGAGCAGCGGCAGTTCGAGCGAGACGGCGAGCCCGATGGTCTCCGACTTCAGGGCCACACCGGGCCCGGACGTCGTCGTCACGGCGAGCGAACCGCCGAACGCCGCACCGAGCGCGGCACCGATGCCCGCGATCTCGTCCTCCGCCTGGAAGGTGCGGACGCCGAAGTTCTTGTGCTTGCTGAGCTCGTGCAGGATGTCGGAGGCCGGGGTGATCGGGTACGAGCCCAGGTAGAGCGGCAGATCCGCCTGCCGGCTCGCGGCGACCAGGCCGTACGACAGGGCGAGGTTCCCGGAGATGTTCCGGTACGTACCGGTGGGGAAGGTGTGCGCGGCGGGTGCCACCTCGTAGCTGACCGCGAAGTCCTCGGTCGTCTCACCGAAATTCCAGCCCGCCCGGAACGCGGCCACGTTCGCCTCGGCGATCTGCGGCTTCTTGGCGAACTTCGCCCGCAGGAACGCCTCGGTGCCGTCGGTCGGCCGGTGGTACATCCACGAGAGCAGCCCGAGCGCGAACATGTTCTTCGAGCGCTCGGCCTCCTTGCGGGAGAGCCCGAACTCCTTCAGTGCCTCGATCGTCAGCGTCGTCAGCGGCACCGGATGGACGTTGTACGCCTGCAGCGAGCCGTCCTCGAGCGGATTGGTCTCGTAGCCCACCTTCGCCATCGGACGCTTGGTGAACTCATCGGTGTTGACGATGATTTCGGCGCCGCGCGGCACATCGCCGATGTTCGCCTTGAGCGCCGCGGGGTTCATCGCGACCAGCACGTTCGGGGCGTCGCCCGGCGTGAGGATGTCATGGTCGGCGAAGTGCAACTGGAACGACGAGACACCCGGCAGGGTGCCTGCGGGGGCCCGGATCTCGGCCGGGAAGTTCGGCAGCGTCGACAGGTCGTTACCGAACGACGCCGTCTCCGAGGTGAACCGGTCACCCGTGAGCTGCATACCGTCTCCGGAGTCACCCGCGAAGCGAATGATCACCCGGTCCAGGCGGCGGATCTCTTTCTCGCCGGCGCCCGGTTTCTCGGGCCGGGGGGCTCGCTGCTCCCCGAGAACAGCCTCACTGGCCTGATCGGCGTCATTGGCCTCATCGGCTGGGCTACTGACCTGGCTGGTCACTGAACTGGACCTCCCTCGGGGCGGCGGCTCGGGACCGGCCGGCCCGCCGGCGGTCCCAAGGCCCACCCTACGTCGGTAAGGGTCGCCTTCCCGGGACCGGTCACATGGTGGACGCCACTATGAGACGCCCTTTCGCGCCGTTTTGCCATATTTCGCGAACCCCCTGGGCTGTCCGTCGGCGTGGCCGGCCGCCCGCAGGCGCTCATCACCGGGTCCCGGGCCCGCGCCGGCCATTACCTGACAGGGTGTCAGGTAATCAGGAGTTGAGGTAGGTCAGAACGGCCAGGACCCGCCGGTGGTCCCCCTCGCTGGGTGACAGGCCGAGCTTCAGGAAGATGTTGCTGACGTGCTTCTCCACCGCGCCGTCGCTCACCACCAGCTGCTTCGCGACCGCCGAGTTCGTCCGCCCCTCCGCCATCAGGCCGAGCACCTCCCGCTCGCGCGGCGTCAGCCCGGCCAGGACGTCCTGCTTACGGCTCCGGCCCAGCAGCTGGGCCACCACCTCAGGGTCCAGCGCCGTGCCGCCCTGCGCCACCCGGACCACGGCGTCCACGAACTCCCGGACCTCCGCCACCCGGTCCTTGAGCAGATATCCCACACCGCGGCTGCTGCCGGCCAGCAGCTCCGTGGCGTACTGCTCCTCGACGTACTGCGAAAGGACCAGGACCCCGATGCCGGGGTACTCGTTGCGCAGCCGCACCGCAGCCCGCACACCCTCATCGGTGTGGGTCGGTGGCATCCGCACATCGGCGACGACCACATCGGGCAGCTCGCCCTGCTCGGCAAGATCGCCCACGGTCTTGATCAGCGCCTCGGCGTCCCCCACCCCCGCGACGACGTCATGCCCGAGATCGGTCAGCAATCGGGTGAGCCCCTCCCGAAGCAGTACCGAATCCTCGGCGATGACTACCCGCACCCTGTCCTCCACCACGACGCTCTGTCCCCCTGCTGCTGCTGTCCGTCGCCTCACGGCGGCGACGGAATCCGTCCCCTTGTGCCTCCAGCATCCCAGCATCGGTCCGCGGATGGGGGCTGTGACGGATGCTTGTGCGGGCGGGGGACGCGACGTGGGCGCCCGGACGGGGTCCGGGCGCTGCACGACGATGCGTACCTGCGTACAGATGTGCGGTGCGCGATGTGCTGCGCGAGAATGTGCTGTGTGGCACGTGGTCCCCGGGGAGGCGCTCCGCCTCAGCCACGCCAGGGGAGCTCGGCCGTGACTCTCGTCGGGCCGCCCACCGGGGAGTCGACGACGAGGACACCGTCCACCGCGTCCAGCCGCTCGGCCAGACCGGCGAGACCGCTGCCCGCCGACAGACCGGCCCCGCCCCGCCCGTTGTCGGTGACCTGGAGCAGCAGCCGGTCGGCCGTACGCCACACGTCGACCGTCGCACGCGTTGCATGCGCATGCTTGCTGACGTTCTGCAGCAGCTCGGACACGGTGAAGTAGGCAATGCCCTCGATGGCCTGCGCGGGCCGGGACGCCAGGTCCACCTCGACCGTCACGGGGACGGTGCATCGGGAGGCGATGGCGGAGAGTGCGGCGTCCAGGCCGCGGTCGGTGAGGACGGCCGGGTGGATGCCGCGGGCGAGATCGCGGAGCTCCTGGAGGGCGACCTTCACCTCGCCGTGTGCCTCGTCGACCATGCGGGCGGCGGCCTCCGGGTCCTCGGCGAGCTTCTCCTTGGCCAGACCGAGCCCCATGGCCAGGGCGACGAGGCGGGCCTGGGCGCCGTCATGCAGATCGCGCTCGATGCGCCGCAGGTCCGCGGCGGCCGTGTCCACGACCACGCCACGGTCCGACTCCAGCTCGACGACGCGCGACGCCAGCCGGGACGGGCCGAGCAGCCCGTACACCATCACCCGGTCCACGGACGCCAGACCGCGGATGATCCACGGGGTGAGGAGGACGAGCACCAGACCGAACGCGCTGGTCGCGGCCAGCTCGAACGGCGAGTCGAGATAGATGTTGTGCGTGGCGTCGCCGTACAGCTGCACGCCGTCGACCCCCGCGTACGCCGGGAAGACCCACTGCCACAGCGGATACGTGAACGCCGCCCACCCGTACGCCCAGAACGTCAACGACACGGTGAAGGCGAAGACCGCCCACGGGAAGTGCAGCAGCGCGTAGAGCAGATGCCGCCAGGACACCCCGCTCTTCAGGACCGCACCCACCCAGGACATCAGGCCGCCCGTCCGGCCGCGCACCGGCGCCGGGTCCGCCACGTCCAGCTTCAGCAGCCCCCGCGCCCGGGCCCGCTCCAGCACGCCGAAGCCGCGGCACATCGCCAGACCGAAGGCGAGGACCGGGATGCCGAGGAAGGTGATCAGCAGGCCCGCGCCGAGCGACGTCATGGTGATCGCGAAGCTGAAGAGCACCACGCTGATCGGCAGACTCAGCAGCAGATAGCCGAACTCGCGCCAGGTCCTGGCCTCCAGCGGCGCGCGCAGCACCGCCGGGAAGAAGTGCTTCACCGGGGGGTTGCTCCCGGGGCCGGCACCGGACCGCTGATGGTCCCGAGTGTCCGGTCCGTATGCCGTGGCCATGGGTGCCGTCCGTTTCTTCTGCTCGGCGGTGGTCTTGTCAGGCACAGCCCGTACAGCGGCTGATACATCAAGGGTGCTGTTCTGCGGGACGGGACACCATGAGGCCGGTATCCCTCTTCGACCGGGGGTTTTCCCCACCCCCGGCCTCCGGGCTGCGGCTAGCGGCGCTCAGCGGCGCCCGCGCCGTCCCGACCCCGGTCCCGGTCCCGCCAGGGCAGCTCGGCGGTAACCGTCGTCGGCCCGCCGGCCGGCGAGTCGAGGACGAACAGCCCGTCGACCGCTCCCAGCCGCTCGGCCAGCCCCGACATCCCCGTACCGCCGTCCATCCGCGCCCCGCCCCGGCCGTCGTCGCTGACCTGGATCAGCAGTCGCTCCGCCGACCGCCACACCTCGACGGACGCCGAACGCGCCCCGCTGTGCTTGCTGACGTTCTGCAGCAGCTCGGACACGGTGAAGTAGGCAATGCCCTCGATCGCCTCCGCCGGGCGCCCCGGCAGGTCCACCCCCACCCGCACGGGGACGGTGCATCGGGAGGCGATGGCGGAGAGTGCGGCGTCCAGGCCGCGGTCGGTGAGGACGGCCGGGTGGATGCCGCGGGCGAGATCGCGGAGCTCCTGGAGGGCGACCTTCACCTCGCCGTGTGCCTCGTCGACCATGCGGGCGGCGGCCTCCGGGTCCTCGGCGAGCTTCTCCTTGGCCAGACCGAGCCCCATGGCCAGGGCGACGAGGCGGGCCTGGGCGCCGTCATGCAGATCGCGCTCGATGCGCCGCAGGTCCGCGGCGGCCGTGTCCACGACCACGCCACGGTCCGACTCCAGCTCGGCGATCCGGCGCTCCAGTTCGTCCGAGGGCGAGAGCAGCCCGCGCGCCATCGCCCGGTCCGCACGGGTGAGCAGACGCGCGGTGAAGGGCAGCACGGGCCACAGAACGAACAGACTCACCAACGTCACCGTGAACGTGAGCACGCCCCAGGGCAGCCGGATGAACGAGTACAGCACCGCCCGCCAGCCCACCGGATCTTTGAGACTCGACCACAGCCACGGGAAGAAGCCCTGGTCACGACGGACCAGCGCCATCGAGCTCGGCTCGTCGATCCCTGTCCCGAGCAGCGCCCGGGCCCGGCCCCGCTCCGCCCTGCCGAGCAGCCGCGCACCCTGCAGCCCGGCGGCCAGCAGCGGCAGACCGATCACCGTGACCGCAAGCCCCACGCCGACACCGATCATGAACACTGTGTAAACAAACCCGGCAATCGCCATCGGCAGATTGGACAGGAGATAAGAGATCTCCTTCCACGTCCACGGATCGAGGGCGAAGCGGGCGGGCGGCAGCCGGTCGCCGTCGGGCACCGGGGGGCTCATGGTCATACGCCCAGCCTGCCGGGCCGTACCCGCGCACGCCATGGGGTTCATGGGTGGGGTGAAGTAGGGATAACCCCACCTCTTGCCCGACGCGGCTGCTTACCGTCTCTTTAGCAGGGCCTAGACTCCCGTGCGTACAGATCGTCGAACAGGTATGAGGGAGCGGAGGGGCGGACGTGGCCTACGTGGCGGACCTGCCGGAATCGACCGTTCTCGCGTCGGATTACTTCGACAGCTACTCGGTGGTCGGACTGCTCGCGCTGATCGGTGTGCTGTTCGTGGCCGTGGCCTTCGGGGCCGGACGACTGCTGCGCCCCGTGGTCCCGACACCGGAAAAGCTCCTCACGTACGAGTGCGGCGTGGACCCCGTAGGTGAAGGATGGGCACATACGCAGGTCCGTTATTACGTCTATGCCTTCCTGTATGTGATCTTCGCCGTCGACTCGATCTTCCTGTTTCCATGGGCGACCGTATTTGCTGCGTCCGGCTACGGCGCGACGACGCTGGTGGAAATGTTCATCTTCCTCGGTTTCCTGGCCGTGGGACTGCTCTACGCATGGAAGAAGGGCGTCCTCGAATGGACGTGACGAGCCCGCAGACCCCCGGGCCGCAGCCCCGGCCCGAAACCACCCTGCTGCCGGAGCCGAAACGGCTCGGCGTGCTGTCCCGGCTCGCGCCGGAGCCGATGAAGGTGGTCCTCAACTGGGGGCGCCGCTACAGCCTCTGGGTCTTCAACTTCGGCCTCGCCTGCTGCGCCATCGAATTCATCGCCGCGTCCATGGCCCGGCACGACTTCATCCGGCTCGGCGTGATCCCGTTCGCCCCCGGCCCCCGCCAGGCCGACCTCATGATCGTTTCCGGCACGGTGACGGACAAGATGGCCCCGGCCGTGAAGCGGCTGTACGAGCAGATGCCCGAGCCCAAGTACGTGATCTCCTTCGGCGCCTGCTCGAACTGCGGCGGGCCGTACTGGGACTCGTACTCCGTGACGAAGGGCGTCGACCAGATCATCCCCGTCGATGTCTACGTACCGGGCTGCCCGCCCCGGCCGGAGGCCCTGCTCCAGGGCATCCTCAAGCTGCAGGAGAAGATCGCCCGCGAGTCGCTGGGTGCCCGGTACGCGACGGGCGGTGGCAGCCGGCCCTCCACCGCCGCACTGCGCAGCGGCCTGGTCGCCGCCCCGCCGACACCGGGGGAGGACCGCAGGTGACCAGCACTTCTGCCACCGGCGCGTACGACAGCCTGCCGGACACCGTCACCGAACTCTTCGGCGAGGACGCCACGGCGGAGCACGCGTACGACCTGCTGACCGTCGACGTCCCGGCCACCGCCTGGATCGCCGCCCTCGAAACAGCCCGCGACCGGCTGGGCTGCACCTACTTCGACTGGCTGAGCGCCGTCGACGAAGCGGGCACCGGCTTCCGCGTCTGCGCCCACGTCGCCGCCCCGGCACACGGCAAGGTTCGCCGGCTCCTGATCCGTACGACCGTCCCGCACGACGCTGCCGTCCTCCCCACGGCCGTCGGCGTCTACGCGGGTGCCGCCTGGCACGAGCGCGAGACGCACGAGATGTTCGGCATCGGCTTCGAAGGCCACCCGCATCTGGTCCCGCTGCTGCTGCCCGAAGGCTTCGAGGGCCACCCGCTGCGCAAGGACTTCGTGCTGGCGGCCCGGGTCGCCAAAGCCTGGCCGGGCGCCAAGGAGCCGGGCGAGTCCGAACACGGCGGACCGAAGCGGCGCACGATGCTGCCGCCGGGCGTCCCCGACCCGAACGAATGGGGCCCCCTCAAGGGCCAGCTCCCACCCGCCCCGACCCGTCCGGCCCGTACCGCCCGGGCCACGGGCGACCGCCCGGTGCGCCGCGCCCGCAGCGTGAGCGAGGGCTCGGCGAGCCAGCAGCCGGAGACGGCAGCACCGGCCGCAGGCACGGAAACCACACCCCCGCCCCCGCCCGCGACCCCGCGCCGCGCCCGCAGCGCGTCCCAGGGCTCGGCGAGCCAGCAGCCGACGGCGGAGCCGACAGCGGCAGCGCCGGAGCTTGAAACGCGCGAGGCGGCGCAGCCGGGCGCGGCGACACCGGCGCAGACCGCGAAGCCGGCAGCCCCGGAGGCCAAGGAGCCTGCGGCACCCCACCCGGAAGCCGACGAGTCCGCGGCGGCCGAGCCGGAAGCCTCGGAGCCGGCCGCGGCGACCCCGGAAGCCGAGGAGCCGGCGCAGACGCAAGCAGCGCTGCAGCGCCGCAGCCCGGATGCGCCCTGGCGCCACGCCCGCCCCGCCTTCGACACCCCCTCCGACGCCTCCGGCCCCGAACCAGGCACCTCACAGCCCCCCCGGCGTCCGAGGAGCGAGAGCCCGGGGGCCGAGCCCCCGGCTCAAGAAGAGGCAGGCAGGGGAGAGGCCCCGCGCAGCGGCCCCAGCCCCACCCCGGAGACCAACCCCGACACCGCACCGCCCACGGACACCCCCGACCAGCCCGAAACCCCCGACCACCCCGCCGGAGGCGATACCGCGTGAACGACGTACTCGACGTCGCCCTCCGGCTCATCATCGTCTTCGCGGTGTTCATGGTCGTCCCCCTCGTCGTGGGCCAGACCGAGCACAAGGTGATGGCTCACATGCAGGGCCGCCTCGGCCCCATGTACGCAGGTGGCTTCCACGGCTGGGCCCAGCTCGTCGCCGACGGCGTGAAATTCGCCCAGAAGGAAGACATCGTTCCGGCCGACGCCGACCGCCGCATCTTCCAGCTCGCGCCGGCCGTCGCCCTCCTCCCCTACCTCCTGGTCCTCGTCGCCATCCCGATCGGCCCGAGCGAGGGCGCGGTCGGCCAGGTGGTCGACGCGGGCATCTTCTTCGTGCTCGCCGTCATGGGCATAGGAGTGCTCGGCTCGCTGATGGCCGGCTGGGCGTCGGCGAACAAGTACTCCCTCCTCGGCAGCCTCCGCACCGCCGCCCAGCTCCTCGCGTACGAACTGCCGATGCTGCTCGCCGCGGCATCCGTCGCGATGGCGGCCGGCACCGTCTCCCTCCCCGGCATCGTCAACGCCTTCGAGTGGTGGTGGCTGCCCTGGCAGATCGTCGGCGCCCTGGTCTTCTTCGTGGCCGGACTCGCCGAACTGCAGCGCCCGCCTTTCGACATGCCGGTCGCCGACTCGGAGATCATCTTCGGCGCGTACACCGAGTACACCGGTCTGCGGTTCGCACTGTTCCTGCTCGCCGAGTACGCGGGCATCGTCGTCCTGTGCGGACTGACCACCGTCCTCTTCCTCGGCGGCTGGCACGGCCCGCTCGGCGCCGAGGGACTCGGCTGGGTCTGGACGCTCCTCAAGACCGCGGTCCTCGCATTCGTCGTCATCTGGCTGCGGGTGAGCTACCCCCGCCTCCGCGAGGACCAGCTGCAGAAGCTCGCCTGGACCGCACTCATCCCGCTCGCTCTCGCGCAGATCGCGCTCACCGGCATCGTGAAGGTGGCGATCAACTAATGCCTCCGATCCCCGGCTCAGGCCTGGCCAAGGGCCTGGCCGTCACCCTGCGGACGATGACGAAGAAGACGGTCACCGCGCAGTACCCGGACGTCCAGCCCGAACTCCCGCCCCGCTCCCGCGGTGTCATCGGGCTGTTCGAGGAGAACTGCACGGTCTGCATGCTGTGCGCCCGTGAGTGCCCGGACTGGTGCATCTATATCGACTCCCACAAGGAGACGATGCCCGCCGCCGTCCCCGGCGGCCGCGAGCGCAGCCGCAACGTCCTCGACCGCTTCGCGATCGACTTCGCGCTCTGCATGTACTGCGGTATCTGCATCGAGGTCTGTCCCTTCGACGCGCTGTTCTGGTCGCCGGAGTTCGAGTACGCGGAGACGGACATCCACGACCTCACCCATGAGCGGGACAAGCTCCGCGAATGGATGTGGACGGTGCCCGAACCGCCCGCGCTCGACCCGGGCGCCGAGGAGCCGAAGGAGATCGCCGCCGCCCGCAAGACGGCGGAGAAACTCGAAGCCCAGCGCGCGCAAGAAGCCGAGCAGGCCAAGGAAGCAGCCCAGCCGTCCCAGCAGGCCCAGGAAGAGGGGGAGGAGTGACACTCGCAGCCACCGCGGCCACGGCCCACCCCGGCTTCCTCTCCCCGACCGGCATAGAGATCGCCTTCGTCCTGGTCGGCATCGCCACCCTCGGCGCGGCCCTCATCACCGTCACGACCAAGCAGCTGGTGCATGCCGCCCTCTGGCTGGTCGTCGCGCTCGGTGGCCTCGCCGTCGAGTACCTCCTGCTCACCGCCGAGTTCATCGCCTGGGTGCAGGTACTGATCTACGTCGGTTCCGTCGTCGTCCTCCTTCTCTTCGGGCTGATGCTCACCAAGGCCCCCATCGGCCACTCCCCGGACGCCGACTCCGGCAACCGCTGGGCGGCCCTCGGCGTGGCGGTCGCCGCCGCGGCGGCCCTCGTCTGGGTCGTCGTCGACGCTTTCCGCACCACCTGGATCGACCTGGACGGACCGGCCCACGGGTCCACCGAGGCAACCGGCGCCTTCCTCTTCCGGCACTGGGTCCTGCCCTTCGAAGCACTCTCCGTCCTGCTGCTCGCCGCCCTCGTCGGTGCCATCGTCCTGTCCCGCAAGCGCAGTAAGGAGCAAAGCTGATGCACCTCGCCTATCCCGCCGTGCTCGCCGCCCTCCTCTTCTGCATCGGGGTGTACGGAGTCCTCGCCCGCCGCAACGCGATCCTCGTCCTGATGTCCGTCGAGCTGATGCTCAACGCCGTCAACCTCAACCTGGTCGCCTTCGACGTCTGGCTCCGCGACGCCCTGCACTCCGGCCAGGCCCTCACCCTCTTCACCATCGCCATCGCGGCGGCGGAGATCGGTATCGGCCTGGCGATCGTCCTCGCCGTCTACCGCAACCGCGGCAGCTCGGACGTCGACCGCCTCCGCGACACCGCCGAAACCGACGCCGCCGAAGCCCTCCCCGGCGACAGCACCGAAGACCAGGCCACTGCTCCGGCAGGGAAGGCAAAGAAGGCAGAGGCCACCGCGTGACCACCACGACCCTCGCCGTCCTCGTCCCCCTCCTCCCGTTCCTCGGTGCCGCAGCCGGCCTGCTCCTCGGCCGCACCGCCCCCGGCTACGTACGCCCCCTCGCCGTCCTCCCCACCCTCGTCGCAGCCGTACTCGCCGTCGTCGTCGCCGCACGCCAGGGCGGCGGCCCGGCCATCGACGCCGCGACCCGGCTCACCCCCACCGGCTCGGTCCCGATCGACCTCGCCCTCCACCTCGACGGCTTCGCGGTCCTCGTCGCCGTCCTGGTCGGGCTCGTCGCGACCTGCGTGCAGATCTACTCGACCGCCTACCTGCGCGACGACCCCCGCTACCCCTCGTACGCGGCCCTCGTCTCCCTCTTCACCGCCGCCATGCTGCTCGTCGTCTACTCCGGCGACCTGATGGTGCTGATGGTCGGCTGGGAGATCATGGGCATCTGCTCGTACTTCCTCGTCGGCCACTACTGGGAGACACCCGAAGCACGCGCCGCCTCCCTCAAGGCCTTCCTGGTCACCAAGCTCGGCGACGTCCCCTTCCTGATCGGCCTGTTCGCGCTCGCCGCCGACACCGGCACCTTCCGGATCACCGGCATCCTCGGTGCCGTCGCCAACGGCGGCCTGGACCATCCCACCGTGATCGCCCTGCTGCTCCTCGCAGGCGTTGCCGGCAAGTCCGCACAGTTCCCCCTGCACACCTGGCTGCCCGACGCGATGGCCGGCCCGACCCCGGTCTCCGCGCTGATCCACGCCGCGACGATGGTCGCCGCCGGCATCTACTTCGTGGCCCGGCTCCTCCCCGTCTTCGCCGAATCCGGCGCCGCCCTCGTCGTCCTCGCCGTGATGGCCGCGGTCACGATGATCGGATCGGGACTCGCCGCGCTCGCCCAGGACGACATCAAACGCGTCCTTGCGTACTCGACGATCGGTCAGCTCGGCTACATGTCCGGTGCGCTGGCCGTCGGCGACCGCGGGGCCGCTGTCTTCCACCTCCTCTCGCACGGCGCATTCAAGGCCGTCCTCTTCCTCGCGGCGGGCGTCGTCATCCACGCCGCCGGGACCAACTCGCTGGCCGCCATGTCCCGCATGGGCGGACTGGCCAAGCGCATCCCGGACGCCTACTGGACGATGACCGTCGCCCTCCTAGCGCTCGCCGCCATCCCGCCGTTCGCCGGCTTCTTCTCCAAGGAAGCCGTCCTCGTCGCCGCCGAACACACCGCGCTCGGCGACCGACACGTCGCCCCGGCCGCCGCCGGCTGGACCGTCCTCGTCGCCGGTCTGCTCGCCGCCGTCCTCACCGCCGCATACGCCACCCGCCTCTGGCTCCTCGCCTTCCGCGGCCGCGGCGCCGAGGTCCCCGACCACGGCAAGCAGCCCATCGCGATGACCGCCGTCCTCTGGGTCCTCGCCATCCCCACCATCGCCTTCGGACTGACCGTGGGCGTGATCACCGACTGGTTCGACGGCCACAGCCTCACCCCGTCCGTGACCACCGCCGTCCTGTCCACCGGCGTCGCCCTCGTCGGCGGCCTGGTCACCTACGGTGCCTGGCGGCACACCACGGCACTCGCCGCCCGCACCCCCGTCGGCGCCGTCGTCACCCACCCCGACGCCGAACCCGCACTCGTCGAGGCCGAGGCCATGACCCACCACACCGCCGGCTACGGCGACACCCCGGGCACCCCCGACCCGGCCGACCCGGGCCGCCTCCTGCTCGGCCCGCTCCACCGCCACGCCGCCACCGGCTTCCACCTGGACGCCCTCTACACACAACTGTTCGTCCGCCCCGTCCAGGCCGCGGCGAGCCTCGTCCGCTTCCTGGACCGCGAGGTCGTCGACACCTACGTACGCGGCTCCGGCACCGGCGCACGCTGGCTCGGCACCGCCGTCCGCCGCGCCCAGACCGGCAATGTGCAGACCTACCTCAGCGCACTGCTCGCCGGTTCCCTTGTCCTGGCGATCGCCGCCGTCGTTTTTGCCACCGTCAACGCCGGGGCGTGAGCCGTGATCGATATCAGCGAATCCGTGATGCAGTTCCTTCTCGCGTTCATCGTCGTAGGCCCGCTCATCGGCGCCGTCGCCGCCCTCCTGCCGGCCCCGCCCGGGCTGCAGGGAAAGAGCCCCGACCAGGCCGTGCTCCGCCACGGCGTGACCGTCACCGGCGCGATCCTCATCGCCGCGATCGTGCTGGCCCTCGGCTTCGACCACGACCACCCGTCGAAGATGCAGGCCACCACCGACATCAGCTGGATCCCGGCGCTCGACGTCCGCATCCACCTCGGCATCGACGGCATCTCGCTCCCCCTTCTCGTACTGACCGCGCTGCTGACCTTCCTCTGCGCGCTGTACAGCTACTTCAAAATGCCCGACGGCCCCTCCCCGAAGGCCTTCGTCGCACTCGTCCTCGTCCTCGAGTCCGGCACCCTCGCGACCTTCGCCGTCCTCGACCTGCTGCTGTTCTTCCTGGCGTTCGAGATGGTCCTCATCCCGATGTACTTCCTCATCGCCCGCTGGGGCGGCGCACAGAGGCAGGCCGCCGCCTGGAAATTCATCCTCTACACGCTGCTCGGCTCCGTGATCATGCTGCTGGGCCTCCTCCTCATCGGACTGAAGAGCGGCACCTTCGACATGGTGGCACTCGCCACTGACAACGGCCGAGGACTCACCTCGTCCGTGCAGGTCATCGCCGTACTCGCGATCGGCGTCGGACTCGCCGTCAAGACCCCGATGTGGCCGCTGCACAGCTGGCTGCCGGACGCCCACACCGCCGCCCCGACCGTCGGCTCGGTGCTCCTCGCAGGCGTTCTGCTGAAAATGGGTACCTACGGATTCGTCCGCATCCTCCTGCCCATCGCCCCCGACGGGATGCACACCTTCGCGCCGTACCTCGCCGCGTTCGCCGTCGTCGGCATCGTCTACGGATCCCTCGCCTGCCTGGCCCTCGCCCGCCCCGGCTCAAAGGGCGACCTGAAGCGGCTGATCGCCTACTCCTCCGTCGGCCACATGGGCTTCGTACTCCTCGGCATCGCGACCATGACCCCCACCGGCGTCAACGGCGCGCTCTTCGCCAACATCGCCCACGGCCTCATCACCGGCCTGCTGTTCTTCCTGGTCGGCGCCGTCAAGGACCGGTACGGGACCGCCGACCTCGACACCCTCTCCGGCGCCACCGGAGCTGCCCTCTACGGCCGCGCCCCCCGCCTCGGCGGCCTCCTCGCCTTCGCCGCCGTCGCCTCGCTCGGCCTGCCCGGGCTCGCCGGGTTCTGGGGCGAGATGCTCACGCTGTTCGGCGCCTTCGACCCGGCCCAGGGCCTCAGCCGCCCGGCCTTCCTCACCTTCATGTCGATCGGCGCCTTCGGCACCCTGCTCACCGCCGCATACATGCTCATCGTCGTACGCCGCGTCTGCATGGGCGAGAAGCGCGAGGAACCGCACCCCATCGCAGACATCCAGACGTACGAATTCGCCGCCTGGACCCCGCTCGCCGCCCTCACCGTCCTCGCCGGCCTGTGGCCCGCCGCCCTCCTCGGCCTCACCGACCCGGCCGTGCAGAAGCTCCTCGCAGGAGGCAAGTCGTGACCACAGCGGCCGACAGCACCACCAGCCTCGTCCAGTCCGTCGACTGGCTCGCCATCGCGCCCCCCGTCATCGTCGCGACGGTCGCCCTGATCATCCTCGTCGCCGACCTCTTCCTCCCCGAGGAACGCAAACCCCTCCTCGGCCGGGCGAGCATCGCCGGACTCGTCGCCGGACTCGCCTTCCTCATCCCGCTGCGCGACGGCAACCACTCCACCTTCTGCCTCACCACGGGAACCGGCACCGAAGCCTGCAGCTACACCGCCGACCACTTCGCCCTGATCATCCAGGTCCTCGTCCTCGGCGGCGCCCTGCTCACCGCGCTGCTCTCCCTCGGCGACACCCGCAGACTCCCCGCCGGCGAATTCTGGTTCCTGCTCCTGTCCTCCGCGGCGGGCGCCGCACTCCTGCCCGCCGCCCGCGACCTCGCCACCCTTGTCGTCGCCCTCGAAGTCGCGTCCCTGCCCGCCTTCGCCCTCGTCGGCATCAAACGCGACGACCGGCGCTCCTCCGAGGCGGCCCTCAAGTTCTTCCTCTCCTCCGTCGTCGCGACCGCCGTGATGCTCCTCGGCGTCAGCTTCGTGTACGCGACGACCGGCACCCTGCACCTCACGGAACTCGCCACCCTCCTCCACGACGTCCCCGATCAGTTCTCCACCCTCGCCGAGGCGGGCGTCGTCCTCACTCTCGTCGGCTTCGCCTTCAAGACGGCCGCCGCACCCTTCCACTTCTGGGTCCCCGACACCTACGTCGGCGCCCCGCTGCCGGTCGCCGCCTACCTGTCGGTCGTCGGCAAAGCCGTCGGCTTCTCCGGCCTGATCCTCGTCACCGTGATCGCGTTCCCGTCGTACGCAGATGTCTGGGGACCGGCCCTCGCCGTCGTCGCCGCCCTCACCATGACCATCGGCAACGTCGCCGCCCTGCGCCAGACCGCCACCCGCGCCCGCAGCGCCGTGCGCCTGCTCGCCTGGTCGTCCGTCGCCCAGGCCGGCTACCTCCTCGTGCCGATCGCCTCCGCCGCGTACTCCAGCGACGAACAGATCGGCTCCACCGTCGCGTACGCCCTCATGTACGCCGTCGTGAACCTCGGCGCCTTCGCGGTGGCCGCCCTCGTCGCCCGCACAAAACCGGACAACCGCCTCTCCGACTACCGAGGCCTGTACGCCACCCGCCCGCTCACCGCCCTCGCGATGGGCTTCTTCCTGCTCTGCCTGGCGGGCCTCCCACCGGGCATCGTCGGCCTCTTCGCCAAGGTCACGGTCTTCTCCGCGGCCGTGGACGCAGGACTCGGCTGGCTCGCGGTCGTCATGGCCGTGAACGTCGTGATCGCGCTCTACTACTACCTGCAGTGGACGACGGCGCTGTTCCGCACCCCGGAAGAGGCCGAGCCGGCCGCCCCGGGCCCGGCCGCCGCCCTGGCAGGCAGCCCGGCGGCTGCGGTGCAGACCCTGCGCGCACCCGTGGCGGCACCCGTCTCCCTCACCGCCGCGATCGCCCTCACCGCCGCAGTCGGCATCGTGCTCTCCGGCGCCCCGCAGCTGGTACTCCGGTTCGCCGCGGTCAACCTCTTCTGACCGCACGCCCCGCCCAAGATCGGTTTGCCCCGGGCGGACCGAACAGGGCAGGGTCATGCCCGCACACGACACAGACGTATGACACATCTGTGCGACACACACGCACACACCGAAGAGGAGCGAGAGCAGTGCTGAACGGGTTCAAGGACTTCATCCTGCGCGGAAACGTCATCTCCATGGCGATCGGACTCGCCGTCGGAGCCGCGTTCACCGCAGTCGTCACCGGCTTCAGCACCGCCTTCATCACTCCCCTGATCGGCCTCGCCACCGGCTCGGTCGGTGACTTCAGCACGGCGAAGTTCACGGTGGAGGGCGCCGAATTTCCGTACGGAAAGTTCCTCGCCGCCGCCATCGCCTTCCTGATCACCGCAGCAGTGCTCTACTTCTGCGTCGTCGTCCCGATGGCCAAGGTCCAGGACCGCTTCGCGCCCAACAAGGACCAGAAGGTCGACATCAAGGCCGCCCTGCGCGACTGCCCCCGCTGCTACACCGAGATCCCCGCCATCGCCTCCCGCTGCGCCCACTGCACCAGCGAGATCAAGCCCGACCCCGAGGCACTCGCACTCGCCGGCCTCCCCGCCCAGCGCTGACCCACCCCGCGCCGCCCCACCCCGCGCGCCCCCGACACCCATACGGCCCAATGCCTGCTCCGGCCCGAACAGCCGGACAGGCCACCGGACACGGCCCGCCCTCCGGCCGCACGCACAAGGGAACTAGCTCTCCTCGCCTGGCGTTGACCAGTACAGGAGGCTCCACTGGGGAGTGGAGCACCACCAGCAAAAGGGTTCCCCTGCTGCACCACTTGGAGGGCGTACCGTGCACCGCCGGCACAACGGGCTGAAAACCGCCGTACTCCTCGGGGGCCTGTCAGCACTCATCATCGTCATCGGCAGCTTCTTCGGACGTACAGGCCTCGTCGTCGCGCTCGTCGTAGCACTGGGCACCAACGCCTACGCCTACTGGAACAGCGACAAGCTCGCACTCAGAGCCATGCGGGCCCGCCCGGTCAGCGAGTTCGAAGCACCACAGCTCTACCGCACCGTCCGTGAACTCTCCACCGCAGCCCGGCAGCCCATGCCACGGCTCTACATTTCCCCGACCCAGGCACCCAACGCATTCGCCACCGGACGCAACCCGCGCAACGCGGCAGTCTGCTGCACCGAAGGCATCCTCCAGATCCTGAACGAACGCGAACTGCGCGGCGTCCTCGGCCACGAGCTCAGCCACGTCTACAACCGCGACATCCTGATCTCATCCGTCGCCGGAGCACTCGCCTCCGTCGTCATGTTCCTGGTGAACTTCGCCTGGCTGATCCCTGTGGGCCGATCCAACGACGACGAAGGTCCCGGCATCCTCGGCATGCTGCTGATAATGATTCTGGGCCCCCTCGCCGCCTCCGTCATCCAGCTCGCCGTCAGCCGCTCCCGCGAGTACGAAGCAGACGCGTCGGGCGCCCAGCTGACCGGCGACCCCCTGGCCCTCGCCAGCGCCCTGCGCAAACTGGACGCCGGAACAAAACAGCTCCCGCTGCCCCCCGAGCCGAAGATCGAGACCGCGAGCCACATGATGATCGCGAACCCGTTCCGCCCCGGCCAGGGCATGTCCAAGATGTTCTCGACACATCCGCCGATGGCGGAGCGCATCGCCCGACTCGAGCAGATGGCAGGTCATCGCCCGTGAAGACAATCCTGAACGTCATATGGCTGGTCCTGTGCGGCTTCTGGATGTTCCTCGCCTACATAGCCGCCGGCATCCTCCTCTGCATCACCATCATCGGCATCCCGTTCGGCCTGGCCGCCTTCCGTATCGGCCTCTACGCCCTCTGGCCCTTCGGCTACACAGTCGTCGACCGCCGCGACGCCGGCGCGCCCTCCTGCGTGGGCAACATCCTCTGGCTGGTCCTCGCCGGCTGGTGGCTCGCCCTCGGCCACATCACCACCGGGATCGTCCTCTGCCTCACGATCATCGGCATCCCACTCGGCATCGCCAACTTCAAACTGATCCCGGTGTCCCTCATGCCCTTCGGCAAGGAAATCGTCCGGACGGACCAGCCGTTCGCCGGACGGTAACGCAGACAGGACAACGGGACAGCGAGGCGGCACAGCCCGCCGAAGACCACCTCGCCGACCCGCCACGGGCCCACTGTCAGTGCCGTCGTCCACCATGAACCCATGAACCACACCGCATTGCTCACAGCCATCGAGAAGACGGCGCACACCACCTTGCGCCGGGCGAAGCACCCCCTCCCCACAGCCCTGACCACCGAAGACGTGGCCCGTGCGGCAGCGACCCCCGGCCTTCCCGTGCCGCCACCGCCCACCGCTCTGCGCACCCGCATCACCAACGGCGGACTCGGCCCGGAACGCGGGCTGCCCCGCACCGGCGGACCCAACCCCCACGGGCAACAGGCCGTCGTCGCCCTGCTGGACGGAACCGGCTGGTACGGAGACGACCCCGACGACGACACACTGGAACCGCAACCCTGGCCGGACTACAACGCCCGCACCTGAGCCCGCTGTGACCTGCCGCTCTTTCCGCTCAACCGGCAACCACGCAGGCCTGCGCAACGTCTTGGGTTTCACAACCAGGCGAAGGGTAGGTTCCGCAACATGAGCATCATCGGTTGGATCATTCTCGGACTGCTGGCCGGAGCCATAGCCAAGATCCTGCTCCCCGGCCGTGACCCGGGCGGGCTGGTCGGCACCACCCTCATCGGAATCATCGGCGCCTTCATCGGCGGCTGGATATCGTCGCGCTTCCTCGACCGCCCCATCTCCAACGGCTTCTACGACACCGCGACGTGGATCTCCGCCATCGGCGGCTCACTGGTACTGCTCATCATCTACCGGCTGCTCTTCGGGAACTCACGCGAACGTCACTGACGCCCGCCCCCACCCGGTCCGCCCAGCCCGGTCTCACGCAGCGTCACATTGAGCCGGCCGCCGCTCATACCCGTCGCAGGATCGGCGGTCCCCGGACAGACCTTCGGCACACCGTGAAACGCCAAACGTGACGGCCCGCCGAAGACGAACAGGTCACCGGAAGCCAATTCCACATCCGTGTAAGGCCGTCCACGGTCCTCCGTATTGCCGAAACGGAAGACACATGTATCGCCGATGCTGAGCGAGACGACCGGAGCGCCCGACCGCTCCTCCTTGTCCTGGTGCATACCCATCCTCGCTGCACCGTCATAGAAATTGATCAGTGCAGTGTCCGGCGCATACGTCGCGGCCAGGTACTCCTCCCCGTACGCCTCGACCAGCGCCGCCCGCCCCAACTTCGCCAACCAGTCCGGGAATGCGGCCACCCGGGCACCGTTCACATCATCCGCGGTACGCGAGTAGCGGTACGGCTGCCAGTGCCAGCCCACACAGACCGACTGCACGGACATCACCCCGCCACCCGGCAACACCGTGTGCCGCAGCGGCACGGGCCCCCGCGCCCACGCCCGGCACGCCTCGACCAGCCCCCGCTGCCGCTCGACCGACAGCCACTCCGGCACATACACCGCCCCCGGCGCCACAATGGTCCGCGGCCTGGGGAAGAGACCCGCCATTCAGCACACCGCCCTTCGGTACTCAGCCGCTCGGCACACACCCAGGGAGCGCACCGCCCTCAGCGCACCACCGGAGCACCTTCCAGCCCCAGAAGCTGTTCTTTGCGCTCCAGGCCGCCCGCGTAACCCCGCAGCGCCCCGTCCGCACCGATTACTCGGTGGCACGGGCGCACGACCAGCAGAGGGTTGCGCCCGATCGCGGTCCCCACGGCCCGCACGCCCGCCCCGGGCGCGCCGATCCGCTCGGCAATCTGTCCGTACGACACCGTCTCCCCGTACGGAACGGTGTCCAGCGCGCCCCAGACCCGGCGCTGGAACTCCGTGCCCTGCCCCGCCACGTACGCGATGTCGAAGTGAGTCAGCCGGCCCTCGAAGTACGCCCGCAGCTGGGCGGTGATCCCGGCGAAGGCCTCCGGCGCGTGGATCCAGCCGTCCTGGACGACCGCGGCACCCTTCTGGCCGGGCATGGAGAGCGACGCGAGCGCCACACCACCCGCCTCGGCGGTTGCCTCCTCGCCGACCAGCAGCAGTTCGCCCAGCGGGCTGTCGACGGTCGCATGCATGGTCATGGCCGGTCCCTCTCTTCTCCGTACAGGGCGACGAGTCACCGAGTCACCTGAATCGCACGAATTTCCCGATTCTTCGTTCCTTACGGACAAGTCTGCGCCCGTCCGGCCCATACGACCGGCGGTATTCGGACATCGCATCAGGAGGTGCGAGGCCAGCCGGCACATGCCACCCGCCCCGACCCCGCGCCGTGCCCGGCCGGACGACCGAAGGGCCTACCGGTAGTTCACGAACTGCACGGCGAAGTCGAAGTCCTGGCCCTTCAACAATGCCTGCACGGCCTGCAGGTCGTCCCGGCTCTTCGAGCTGACCCGCAGCTCATCGCCCTGAACCTGCGCCTTGACGCCCTTCGGACCCTCATCGCGAATGATCTTCGCCACCTTCTTGGCGTTCTCCTGGGAGATGCCTTCCTCGATCGTGGCGAAGATCTTGTACTCCTTGCCGGACAGCTGCGGCTCGCCCGCGTCCAGCGACTTAAGCGAGATGCCCCGCTTGATCAGCTTGGACTGGAAGATGTCGAGGATCGCCTTCACGCGCTCCTCGCCGTTCGCCTCCATCAGGATCTTCTCGCCGGACCAGGAGATCGAGGCGCCCGTGCCCTTGAAGTCGTAGCGCTGCGAGATCTCCTTGGCGGCCTGGTTGAGGGCGTTGTCGACCTCCTGCCGCTCGACCTTCGAGACGATGTCGAAACTGGAGTCGGCCATGACGTGTGGCTCCTTGCGTCGTATGCGGTGGGATACAGGGCAAAGCCTAGCCACCGTCGACCGCCGCGAGCACTGATCAATCAGGTGGCGGAGCACCCCCGGTCATCAGGTATCGTTTACGTCGTCGCCAAGGAGCCCCAGTCAAACGGAGTTCCGATGCGTCGTTCGAGGCGGTGTGCCCGAGTGGCCAAAGGGAGCAGACTGTAAATCTGCCGGCTCAGCCTACCCAGGTTCGAACCCTGGCGCCGCCACACGAACAAAAGGGTCTGTGACCAGCGGAAACGTTGGTCACAGACCCTTTCGCTTTGGGTGGGGCTCGACAGCTCGTTATGGGGTCTTTGTCTCACCTTGTCGCGTCAGATCTCGCGTGGTGACCAGCTTGTGTGGGGCAGGCGTGGGGCTGCGTTCAGCGGGCTACCTTCCGCCCCGCAGCGTCGCTTCGATCCGGGCGTTCGCCGTCGCCGCGGCACCATCCAGACACTTGGCGTAGACGCGGAACAGTACGGCCACGCTGTGGCCGGCGCGTTGCGCCACCACCTGAGGTTCCACGCCCGAACTGAGCCACGTCGAGACTGCCGCATGACGTAGGTCGTATGGGCGTTTGGCCAGCGAGGAACTCCGCTGGGCAGGCGTCAGGGCGCAAGCGGGCTTCTGCCCATACCTCGCCGTACCCGGTGTCCTGGATCAGCCCGTCGCGCTGGGTGCGGAAGAGTCGACCATCGGGGGCCACTCCGTAGGTGAAGTTCCCCCACCTGTCCCCCGACAGCATTGAACTTCCAGGCTGGACCAGGTCAGGATGGATATAGGCGACCCTCTGCAAATCTGTCGACTGCCGACACCAGGTGGCTTGCCGGGCCGTCTCTGGGCCGTCGGAGGGTGCCCCAGGGCAACCAGCGACGACCATCAACGACCACTCCTCCGCAGGCCAGCAGCACGACGAATTGCATCGTCGGAGATGGCGGACCCGCCCGCCCCGTCCCCTGGGACGTGTTGCGGGTCTGCGTCTGCCGCCCGAGCGGACCCGGCAGTCTCATTCGCCGCCGTTCGCGGCTGTTCAGCTCTCCTGCAGCCCCCTTGGGGACCGGCCCACGAACGACCGTGAACAACGGCGAACAGGTCCGTGCAGAGTTCGAAAGCGTGCCCCGCCCAAGGTGGCATCTCGGCGCTGACCTGGCAACGCGGTCTTGAAAGCCGGGCCGCACCACGTAGCTGGAGCGGTGTGGGCACGATGAAGGGCATGACGGACGAGGAGGACAGGCAAGCGGCTCTCCGCCTTGCTAATCGGGCCCACGAAGTCGGGCGCGCGTACGGGTTAGAGCCCTTACGTCAGGTGATCCGCCAAATCAGCCGCGGACGTTGGGGCCGCCAGAAAGGCTGGCCTCGTGTCCCCACCTTGGAGACCCCATGGCAGGACACGGTCTCCCCGGCTCGGACTGGTTGGCGCCAGCGCGCGGCCCGGTTGGACGGGGAAGTCGTGTTCGGTGTCGACTACAGGGTCTGCCGACGCTACGGACTTGGGTGGGTTGAGGAGCCGCACACGGACCCCGAGTACGAGCGGTGTGGACTCGCCAGAGCAGGTTTGACCGCCCTTCGCAGCGACCACCCAAACGTGGCATGGCACATGCTCGGAGGCCACTTCGTGAGCGCGCAGGCGTTCTGGAAAGCCGTAGGCACCGGAGTGCCGGGGGCTACCAACAGCGTTCACCCTGCCCCATCCTTGATCTTGTGTGGGTATCCCCGGCTTCAGCCGGGGAGGGAAACGCATCTTTGGAGCGGAGGCGCGGAGCGCCGGAGTTCTCTTCGTCTGGGGGGGACGGTCAGATAGGGCGCTTCTGGCCCTCGATGTACTGCCGTATCACGGTCAGCGGTGCCCCGCCGCAGGAGCCCGCGAAGTAGGAGCG